>QQUB01000406.1 GCA_008501835.1 Bacteroidota bacterium | reverse complement strand
GGGAGAAATCTCTGGTTACATCCAGATTTTAAAAGAAAATACCAGTGGTGGATGGGATAATTTTTGGTCAGTTCCTACTTCAAATGACACACCTCCGCAACCCATCACCACCAATTCCATTCAGTTTTTGGCTGGTAACTATAAAATCTTAATGGCTATTGAAACAAGTGAAGTTGGGGAAATAACGATCAATACCCAATCATTGGTTTCATGTGATCCTAATGACCCTTCTTCTCAATATGGTAAGGTAATTGCCGGAGGAGTTAGGATCAAACAACTCATCCATAATGACGGACAACAGGACATGGTTCAAACCTTTGAATATCCTCACCCGGATGATGATAACAAATCCAGTGGAATTCTCATTCAACCACCAAGATACTTCTTTAATTTCAACGTATTGATGCAAGGTAATCCTGGCATTCAGGTTCCTTGCTCTTTTTATGCTGGGAGTTCTACCAGTAAATCCCCCTTGGGAACCACTCAAGGAAGTCATATTGCTTATTTAAAAACAAGAGTTTACAATGGAACTCCTGAGCAAAATGAAGGCTATTCAGCCTATACGTATACTTTTGCTCCGGATGCCGGTGCACGTACCTTCCCTTTTGGAGATCTCACCTCTTATGATTGGAAAAGGGGGCACCTTCTTAGTCAAAAGGATTATTCGAAAAACGACCCTGTTAACCCGATTAGGGAGGTAGTACATGAATATGATTTCAGGGATAATGAAACCATCAATAATGAAAACGTTACCGGATATAGAGTCGCTTATTATTATGCGGGTCCTGCGATAAGCCAATTTAATTATGTGGTTTATGAGCCTTATGATCACATTTCCAGGTGGTTTTACAAAACCCGTACAACTGAAATTCTCGATGGAGTAACTAAAGTAGTTAATTATGATTATAGCATTGGTGGCAATCACACCAATCCTGTAAGTATTTCAACCACCAATAGTGATGGAAAGGAACATCAACTAAAATACTATTATGGAACTGATTCCGGTGCTCCTGGATGTATGACTACTAAAAAGATTATTGTTCCAGCCTACAAAACAGAAAAAGTAGTGGATGGAGTAGTTGTCGGTGGAAAACGAACAGGGTATAATTCCGATTGTGAGCCAGTAGGATTTTATGAAATCTTAGAAGGAGGAAGTGAATTACTTCGTGGCAGCATTAGTACATATACCTCTGATGGTTTTCCAGAGGATTATACGAAAATGGGGTTTGCTCTTGAAGATTACACTTGGGAAGATGGGCTGTTGAAAGAAAAAGACTTTTTGGATTGGCACTGGGAGTATGATTACGACCCTGTGACCAGGCTTCCTGTTTCGATGACAAACATTGATGGACAAAAAAGTTTTTATGCCTATGACGGTTTTCAAAGATTAAGTAGGAGTGGTGCCAGAGTAAAACAAGGAGTATCTACTCCTAATATCTCTAACCCAACGGATTTCCATATTTACAGTGTCCACAAATATACCTATGGATCTCCTAATAGCATCTCCACTGAAACCATATATTCGGATGGCCCTACCCAATCTGTGATCCAGGAACTTGATGGACTGGGTAGACATACTAAGACAATTCAAAATGGTGTAATTAAAGAACATAAATTCTTCAATGAATTTGGGCACCTTTGGAAAGAGCAGTATTTACCGGCTGAAGATGTATATGGTAGTACCTATACTCTTTTTGATTATGATGGCTCTCCTTTAAATAGGGTTGTGAAAACCACAAATCCGGATTTCACCTCTACACAAACTTCGTATGACTCTGAAGGACAATACTATAGAGTAACCAGTACTGATGAGTTAGAGCAGGCAACTTCTGTGAATACAGATATTATTGGCAGGCAGGCAAAAATCACAAACGCTCTTGGAAAAGCTACTACTTATTCTTATTTTAATCATGGTGGAGTCAGGTTAGTTCAACCACCTACAGGTGATCCATATCTCTATGGGTATGATAGTAGAAAAAGGTTGGAAAATAAAACCATTCCAGGTGGAGGTACTCAAGAGTTTACTTATGATGATAACACAGATCTTTTAAAAACGACCACGGATGCCAATTTGAATAAACTCACTTTTGATTATGACTCATATGGCCGTGAAGAATTCGTAACGCTTAATTCCCTGGATTTTTCAGGAGTAGTTATCAAAACTACAGATTATGGCGAAGACGATGCATTACAAAGTGGAAACTTGATCTACATGGGTCGAGTCATGCAAACAACTGCACTGATGCTTGATGGCAGTGGAACAGTTACTAATAATTTTGATTACGACGCCTATGGTAGGGTGAAAAATCAAACAGAAACCTATCCTTTGCATGGTGGTTTTATGGGATCAGATTTTTATGATTTTGATAATCAGTACAATCATTTGGATTGGTTACAAGGTAGTAACAGGGATCACTCAGGTCATTCTGATTTTGATGTAATCTCCGGTACCGGATACGATGATTTTGGAAGAGTTACGAACCAAAGTTCAATTGCCCCGGCAATTCCAGGGTTGCAAGGAATGGGGAGTGTGGTTGAAATGGATTATAATGACCGAGATGAAATTCTCTATAAAAAGCTACAGCCAATTGGGCTTGATGCTTTACAAACGATTGATTATAAATACCACATCAGGGGATGGTTAACACACATCAATAATCCTCAGTACCCTTTAGTAACAGGAATTGACATTTGTAATGAGCCAATAATTGGTGGATGCGCACCTGCTCCTTATCAGGTAGAAGAATCCGTTGATTTTTCTGAACTCATGCAGATGCTTTGTGACGGAGAGGATATCCTCATTGATGGACTTGATCCATGTACAGTGGGATCTTGTGTTGAAGAAATCAAGGATTATGAAGTTACTTGGGAATTGAGTTTAAATCATAATGATGTTCTGGTTGGAGTAGTTAATGGAGAATTTGCAACCATCAACTTGCCAAACTATAATTACCTATTCGAAGCGGGACTCACCCCCTCTTTGGGAGCAATAGCTTTGGAAACTGACCTGGAAGCATGGTTTGATGATCCAAATAATTTATTCGATTATGAAGATGTGATTGTAACAGTGGAGGATTATGATATTAAAAATCAATCTGCTGTTTATAAAATTCAGATACTTAATACGGATTATGATTTTTATAGTATCGTCGTTTTAGAACAGGAAGAAGTAACTACTGAAGGTTTACAGGATTTTGTAATAGACTGGAAAATCCGTAAAGGAATAAGTGATGTTATCAAAGAAGTTTATGATAGTGACCTTAATCTTATTCCTTTGAACTATGTTGATCAGAGTGGCACGAATTATACCTACTCTTTTGAAATAGCCCAAACACCCTCTCAGGGAGCTTTAGCTTTTGAAGCTGATCTGGAAGCATGGTTAACAGCCGAGGGCTTTGTTTTTAACGATGTTATTGTTTCCGTTACTCATTACAGTGAATCGGAAGGAGCATACAGAATTGAAATACTGGGAACGGAATGGAGTTTAGGAAACATCATCTCTACAAGTGGTCAGGTAGGAGGAATGAATCAGGAGTTGCCACTTCGTATTTCTTCTTCTCCGGCAGGAGGTGGAACCATTACTGTGATTACAGCTAAAAATGAATTTCTCTTTGGGGCTAATGTAGATTTTGTCTTATGCGATGAGTTAACTGGAGGTGAGGATGAAAATGCAGACCCAGGCCAGGTAGTAACTCAAGCAGATCAGATCATTGCTGCAGCACAAGTAGCTAATATGACATTCCCGGATGTGCTTTACAAAGTATATTTCTCAAATGGTGAAGTACGCTGGATGTTCAAACAAGAACTGGCACAAGTCCAGGGACTTTATAATCGATTGGAAAGAATTGATGTGGAAGACGCCAGTCAATTGATCAGAGTGCTTCCTTCAGGACAAACTGCTCAGGAAGTTGATGTAGCGGGGTTTTTGACCCAAAGATCTGGCCCGACTCCTTTTGATTGCGTTACTCCTACAGAATGTGAATTACCAGACCTTGGGTGTACCGATTCGGAAACGAAAAATCAAATAAACTCCCTGCATGCTATTCAGAGCTTGATGTGCTCCAGGGAAGCCTCCAGTCTGGCTTACCCAATTACACTTAACCTTGTATTACTGTGTAATGGCACTTCAGCTTACATCATGGACAACTATATGGGCCAACTTTCGGGTACTTATCTTATTTTAGAGAGCATCGTCATAAATGGGCCTGAGGATGTGGTTGATATTATCAAAACTGTTAAACCATCTATTTACTCTCAAGAGTTTGAATACCTCGATAATGGAAATATTAGCCGTACAGAATGGCAAGTACTCAATAACAGCGTTAAATATTATAATTACACTTATGATGACCTCAATAGACTCACGAGTGCTCAGTATGGTCAGAAATACCTGCTGGAAAACTCTGGACCACACGGAATTCAGATTTATGATGATCCGAATTATCATTACAGTATGAATGTTGGCGGTTATGACGATATTGGTAACATTGAATCGCTTAATCGAGAAGGTCGATTCCCAGGGATTGATGATTGTTTGACAAATGGTCAGATTGATAAATTGACCTATACCTATGGAGGAGGCAGACTGCTTGCAGTAGAAGATGATGCACCAACCCCAGGAAGGTCATATGGATTTGATCCTGGAAGTGCGAGCCCACTGGATGAATACGATTATGATAATAATGGAAATCTGATCTATGATCCGTATAAGGGTTTGAGTATCCAGTATAATTTCTTAAATTTGCCTAAGAGCATTGGAGCTAATACTTCCATTGTATATGATGCAAGTGGCAAGAAGTGGAGAAAAATCACAGATGGTGTGGTTCATGAATATGTGAATGGTGCTGAGTACGTTGACGGAGAACTGCTTCACCTTATGCATGCGGAAGGTCGGTTTATCCCAGCTGACAATCCTGGCGAAGATGGCCGTGTAGAATACTGGCTTAAAGATCACCTTGGCAACACA
>QQUB01000129.1 GCA_008501835.1 Bacteroidota bacterium | reverse complement strand
CCCTGAAGAACCTGAAGAGGGTATTGCATTAGGAGAAGAATTCAGTTATGAAATCGAGGTTAAAGATGGTTTTATGTACTTAACATTCACGAGTGAAGGGCATGAAACCAAAAAATTCACCAAAAATTTAATCGAATCAGCTTATAGAACAACCGCCGATATTCCCGAACAAACGCAAAATCTATTTGTGCCAATCGGCCAGGACGGAGTGGAACGAGCAAATGCCTATGCAGAGGAGGGGCTATTTTTTAAGCTGGGGTCCTACAACCAAACAAATGGAAAATCTCCCGAAGTAAACAGGAACTGGTGCTCTGGTGCCGAAACATTTGGCGGCGATATCCACAAACAATATGAGACCGGGAACTACGCGGAGGTTTGGTTTAAAGAAGCTACTATTTATGTAAGTGAGAATGCGATATCCAATGAAGGTTATTTCATTAAAAATGATTAAATTAATATTTTGACCTGTGCTTAACGTTGTCGTCGGTTATGGCAGAATGAGACGGGTATTTTGCCTATGAGGTCGAATAGCGTTGCTGTTTTGCGGTAATTCAGCAGGTAGAATTACAGGTATGATATGGTTTTAACCCGAACCTATTCCCCGAATTCAAATTCAATAGACTGGGAAAAAAGCAATAAACATATGTTTGAAAACTATTTTAATAAGCGGGAAAATGAAATATTGCAGATAAAGAAAAACCAGGTTCTACAGGAACCGGGAAGGAACCCTGCCAGGGCCTTTTACGTGAAGAAAGGATTGTTGCGGAGCTACAAAGTAGATGACAATGGCAAAAGCCACATATTAATGTTTGCACCCGAAGGGTGGATAATCTCTGATATAGAATCCCACATATTGTCAACGCCTTCTGAGCTTTATATTGATGCACTGGAAGATTCGGAAGTGATTAAAATAAAAAAGTTTGACGTGACTTTTTTTACACAAGTCGAAAAAAGCAATAATCAGTTAATTGAAAAACTGGTAAGAAGAATCGCTGTTTTGCAAAAAAGGGTAGTACTCCTGATGAGTTCCCCTGCAAAACAGCGATACGAACACTTTTTATCAACTTATCCGCAATTAACCAACAGAATTCCACTGAAAATGATTGCCTCTTACCTGGGAATAACCCCGGAAGCATTAAGTAACATAAGAAGCAAAATGAGGAGTCAATAAAATTATCTTATTCAGGGGCGCCCGCTTCTACCCATGCCGTAATCTTATCAATGGTACATTGATCTAATTTATCAAACCCTTTTGGCATTGCTGAGAAACCCTCATCGTGAGAAATGGCACCAATCATTCTTCCAAAGTCTGCTGCACCTTTTGCATTGGTATAACCTTCCAGGCTAAACCAGGCATTGGCTTCATTACCATTCACATGGCATCCGGATACAGCACAGGAATTATTCAAAATAGTAGCGACAGTATTGGTATAAGTGATATCAGTGGTATCACACATAACACCTTCATCATCTTTATTACAACCAATAAAAAGAAGAACCGCAAATAATAGTGCAACAGTAAGAAATTTAAAATCCATGGTCATTAAATTTTTATAGGTGAACAATTCGAACATTGCAAAATTACCCGCCACTTACCTCAAAACACTTAATATAGATTAAGAAATCAACTTTATCCGAACTGTAAGGCCCAAGACTGTTATGCAAAGAATTCCTTTTTATATTTGAAACCAAAGAACAGATAAAAACTTCGAGTGCATAAAAACCTCCGAGGTTTATGCCTTGGAATAATTTTCCAAGTTTTGTATTACACTTATAATTGAAAGATGAAACAGCTATTGCTTTGCATTTGGATTGTACTTGGGTTTCCAGCTTTAGGGAACGCCCAACCTGTCAAATTACAATTCCATCTTGTCGATTCGGAAACAGAAGCACCCATATCAGATGCCCACATTTTCATTAGCGACTCAAGTCTGGGCTCGACAAGCGACGGCAACGGTCACTGCGAACTTACCGTATCGGCTCAGGAAACCCAGATCCTCATCATTACTCACCTGTCCTACACTCCCCTTTTTGTTGCCCCGGAAGATTATCTGAAGTTGGTCGACGGTGAATCGATCAAATTGCAGCGAAATAGTGTTGAATTTAATGAAGTTGTGCTATCGGCAAAAAGAGGAAACCTGTGGAAGAAAAAGTATAAAAGGTTTAAAAAGGCACTGCTGGGAATCGGTAAAGAAGCCAATCAATGCGAAATTCTGAATCCGGAAGTTTTGCGATTCGAAGAGGAAAAGGGCGCTTTAAAAGCAACCGCTGTTGACCTCTTACAAATTGAAAACGACTACCTTGGCTATGACATCAATTTCTGGCTCGACGAGTTGGCCATAGAAGCAGACGGTTCCATTTTTTACAAAGGCAATGGTCAATTCATTGATCAGGCAGCAACCGAAGATATCCGCCGGATAAGAAGAAGGGACAAAATCTACCAACACAGTATGGCCCACTTGCTTCGGAGCCTGATACAAAAACCCAGCAAAGCAGATCTAAAAGAGCTGGGATATGAACTCACTTTTGAAAAATACCAGGAGGGGGCTTTCATTCCAATTTTCATTCCTCAGGATCCTAGCGCCCTGGTGCAGCCGGATACTGCTACCGGCTGGTACAGGCTATATTTTTCAGAATTTCTGACGGTAAGGCACAAGGGAGTAAGGGTATCTGCTGATGCCGGAGTCCAGGTCAGCGTCTCCAGCAGGGAACAACAAAAGTTTAACGTCGACAGAAATCAGTCCTTCGCTTCCGGTGAGCAAAATGCCGTTTCGAGATTATATAAAATCGAACCCTATTTGTTATTCGATCACCGGGGCAATATCATCAATAAATCCGCCGTCAGAGATTACGGATATTGGGCTGAA
Source organism: Bacteroidota bacterium (assembly GCA_008501835.1). Lineage (GTDB taxonomy): Bacteria > Bacteroidota > Bacteroidia > Chitinophagales > Saprospiraceae > BCD1. Next base: position 2,101 of record QQUB01000129.1, on the reverse strand, counting down.
CAACGCCTGGCCGCTACCTTACCGGTCGACTACACCCCTTCTTTGACACTTACTAAAAAGCAATCCTCCACAAAAATTGATACCCTGCTCATCTTCCAGCAGCTAATTGGAAACGACCACGAGAAAAAAACAGCAGCCTTAAAATTTTTACGGGATAACTGGTCGGAAAGTTATATAGCTCCTCTGCTGGACATTCTGGCACTGACACGGGATGTGTGGCAGCAGCGAGTCATTAAAACCTTATTGAGGGAGCAGGTACCTTCAATTATTCCAGATTACTATGAAGGCATCCAATGGTTGTGGAAAAAGCAACCCACTTATGGTGCCTTTTACGCTGATTTCAAAGCCTATTTGTACAGTGCGCTTGATCCTGCTTTTTATGACTACTTCCATAAAAGAGGACAACAAACTACCATTCGTCTCGACGAGATCGTTTGGGGAGGAGTTGTTCAGGATGGTATCCCGCCACTGCGTTCTCCTAAAATGCTCTCCTCCGCACAAGCAACCTATCTTGCCAATTCCGATGTTGTTTTCGGGCTGGTCATTGATGGAGAAGCCCGTGCATATCCAAAACGCATTCTTGCCTGGCACGAATTCTTTACGGATGAAATAAAAGACCATTCCATCGCAGGCGTATACTGCACCCTATGCGGGACGGTTATTATTTACGACACTGAATTCAACGGAGTGAAACACGAACTTGGCACCAGCGGTTTTCTATATCGCTCCAATAAATTAATGTACGACAAGGCAACTCAATCTCTATGGAGTACCTTCCTCGGTAAGCCGGTGGTTGGTCCTTTGGTTGGTCAGGATATTGAACTGCCTGCAATACCGGTGGAAACCACCACATGGGGAGAGTGGCGTGGCAGATATCCGGATACACAGGTACTTTCTCTTAATACCGGGCATGAAAGGAATTACGATGAAGGCGAAGCCTACAAAGAGTATTATGCGACGGACAACCTGATGTTTCCGGTACCAAGCCTCGATAAACGCCTGCCAAATAAAGCCAGGGTTTTTATACCTCGTCCGAAAAACTATGTAACAGATCCACTGGCCATCTCCGTCAAATACCTGACGCGAAAGAAACTTCATCATGACAAGATCGGAGACCAGAACATATTGATCATCACAGAAAGTAGCGGCGCCAGTCGCGCATATGCCATCAATGACCAGCAATTTAAATCCTATAAACGCGGAAAACTAGTAGATGTTAACGGTGAGGAGTGGCAAGTATCAGAAGAAAACCTGACAAGCCCCGACGGACAACAACTTACCAGACTGCCTGCACATGAAGCTTTCTGGTTTGCATGGGTCAATGTATTTCCGGATACGAGGATTGTGCGTTGAAAGGGGTAAGGGTTGGTCATTATTGGGAGTTCAGTAATTATTCCATGTGTAGTTAGTAACAGAATTCAAATGAAAAACATTTTAAAAACACTTTCCGTATTCCTAATCCTTCTAACTGCCTGTATAAGTGGAGACAAAAAATTATTTTGGATTGCTGAACCTAGCGGGCATGAAAACGATTTCCTTTACATGGCAGAGTCCACAAATGTCCCTGAATTACCTCCTGACAGTTTAACTTTTTACCTGACTTCAGCAGAAATACTTTCCGGGGAAAAGTTGACGTTCAAAAACTTTGGGACTATTTACAAAAACAGAGCCTTCAGGTTATTGGTACTTCTTGAAGAAGGAAGCGGTGCAGGTCGCGACTATACTTTCATACTAAGAACTTATGACAAAAATTTCAAGATTATTGACTCCTACGAACTTGCAGCCTGGCAAGAAGAAGAGAATCGGTTTTGTTTTGGTTCCATTGATGCAGAGTTGACAATAAAAAGAATTTGTGAGGGAACAACTGACGTTAGGCGAATTACAAATGAAGGGAGAATTATAGCCATTTCTGATCATGGCAGTGATTGAATCCAAGATTAATCAGAGCAATTGTTGAAAAATAAAATATCGAAAAATCAATATTTTTCGAATAAAGTCCTGATAAAAACCCACCCACAACCTAAAAAAGACTAAAACTCCATAATATTCAAAGTAACATTCTGGTTTTAAACTCGTCGTTTTTATATTAAGCCATTCAAGT
>QQUB01000010.1 GCA_008501835.1 Bacteroidota bacterium | reverse complement strand
AAGAATGGTAGTTGCGTCTGCGATTTCAGCTCCGTATTTTTCTGCAATCAAAGAGCGGATAGCTTTGTGCATATCCTGTGCCTGAGCTGAAGAGGCCGTCAATCCTGTTCCAATAGCCCAAATAGGGTCATAGGCGATGACCAACTTGGAAAACTCTTCCGGAGAAAGGTGGAAGAGGCTGTCCTTTAATTGTTTGGCAACATAAGCCTCATGAGTGCCTGATTCGCGGATATCTTTTGCTTCGCCGCAGCAGAATATAGGCGTTAAACCACCGGCAAGGCATGCATTTACTTTTCTTGCCAGAAAATCTTCGTCTTCTTTAAAATATTCTCTACGCTCAGAGTGACCAATGATTACGTAATCCACACCAATGGATTTGAGCATATCTATTGAAACTTCACCGGTATAGGCTCCGCTTTTCTCCGGATGACAATTCTGAGAGGCCAGTTTTATGGTGTCATCCCCCTCGAGAATTTCGGCGACAGCCTGTAGGTGAATAAATGGAGTTCCTAAAATGGTAATAACATCTTTTGAGCGATCAAGTGCTTTTACTTCCTTAGCTAATGCAGTACCTTCATCAAAGGTTTTGTTCATTTTCCAGTTACCTGCAACGATATGTTTTCTTGTCATTTTTGCTTGTTTTTAAATGGACCCGAAAGGTACAAAAGTATGTGGTTTTTATAGTATGATTTTGAAGCTAAAAAACGAATTCCAACTGTGGTTTTAGTACTCAGTTCTCAGTCCACAGTCTGCAGTCCTTTATGTAAGTACGAATTGACTCCTGACTGAGGGCTGAAGACTATCGACTGCCGACTATCCATTAACTTTCTGCACTTTTATCCGTGCATCTACTGCCGTCAGATCATCTCCTTTTCCAATAATTGGGTTGATATCCATTTCAATAATTTCGGGAGCAACTTTTACAAGGGCTGAGACACTTTGGATGATATCCATGAGTACCTCCTCATTGACACCCATACGCCCACGAGCACCTTTGATGAGTGGGTAACCCTGGAGTTTATGGATCATTCGTTTGGCCGTAGCCCGGTCAATTGGAGCAAGACCGGCACGGACATCCTTGAATATTTCCACAAAAATTCCGCCTATCCCGCACAAAATAATGTGTCCAAATGCGGTTTCGTGTTTGGCTCCAATAAAAAGTTCAACGCCATCTAACATAGGTTGTATTAAAACACCGGTTGCACCTTCAATAGACATCATGTGCTTATAGGCGTTCATAGCTTCTTCTTCTGTGAAGATATTGAGGTCTACTCCTCCAAGGTCCGATTTATGAACAGGCCCAACTACTTTTATAGCCAATGGAAACCCTAAAGCTTTAATTGCCTTAAGGGCTTCTTTTTCTGTGGTCACCACATACTCTTGCGCAACATTAATATGTACCGCCTCCAGGATGGCTTTTACCTCCTTGGGAGGAAGGAATCCATGTGCAGCCTCATCGATTAAAGTTCGGATTTTCTTTTTATCAATGTCTATGTTGATCTCCGCTTCCACAAATGGCGGAGGAGTGTGGTAGACTTCCGTCAAGGCTCTTCCAAGAGAAACTTCATCCGGGAAGTTCACATGGCCTTTTGAAAGAAAATACTGGATCTCTTTTTTTGCATTGATCAGAGATGGCAGTATCGGGTAAATCGGTTTTTTACAGACTGCCAGCTTCACATTGAGCACCTTGTATACATTCTCGACATCAAAAAGTCCGGCACTACCGAATAACACGATCATGGCATCGATGTGATCAAAAAGGTGTTCACAATAGTCGATGATGATCCCTAGTTGTTCAGCATTCCCTGTTGCCAGGAAATCAATTGGGTTGCTGACAGAAGACCCTGGGGCCAGGTAGGTTTTGAGCTCTTCCGCATGAGGCCCTTCAATCAATGGGACTTTCAGGCCACCCCTGGACAAGGCATCAGTCAACATCACTGCTGATCCTCCTGCATGGGTGATGATGGCGATGTTTTTGCCTTCCAGTTTTTTGTAGGAAAAGATGGAAGCCACGGTAATCAGTTCTTCCCGGCTGCTGCAATAAACAACTCCGGCTTTCCGGAAAAGAGCCCTTACCGCCACATCTGAATTGGCCATGGCTCCGGTGTGGGAGGCGGTGGCCCTTTTACCATCATCGGTAGCCCCGGATTTAATAGCGGCTATCTTACAACCTTTTCGCACTAGAGATACTGCATGTTTGAGGAGCTTTTCCGGATTGGAAATATTCTCGAGGTAGAGTAATTTTATTTTGGAGCTCTTCTCAGGATCGAAGGTTTCATCCATATATTCCAGCACATCTTCTACATTGGTATGGGCTGAGTTACCGACGGTAAAAACATTGGCGAAACGCAAACCTCTGGGGATTCCTGCTTCAATGATAAATAATGCGGTTGAACCTGAAGCTGAGATGAAGTCACATCCGTCCTTATGGAACTCTGGAATCGGCGGGGTAAATACTCCCGAGTAATTTTCGGTGATAACTCCAATACAGTTTGGCCCGAAAAGACAACCCCCTGTTTCATTGACGACCGCTGCCAGTTGTTTTTCAACTATTTTACCTTCTGGATGAACCTCTCCAAAGCCAGCAGAAATGATGATAAAAGCTTTGGTGTTTTTGTTTCTGGCCAGGTAGGTTACGGTTTCAAGACAATATTTGGCCGGTATTGCGAGAATAGCCAGGTCAACATCCGGTAATTCTTCGATAGACGGAGTGACTTCAATTCCCTGGACTTCTCTTTTTTTGGGGTTGACTACATGCAGTTTCCCCTTAAATTTTCCATCCAGAAGATTCTCGATAATCCGGCCTCCCGGTTTGTGCAAATGGTTGGTTCCCCCTACTACGACGATGCTTTCAGGAGCTATTAATTGATTGTTGATCATTGTGTTATTTGTTATGGCTGCAAAGGTAATTATTACTGGTCTTTTTTTCGTTTACAGAAGGAGAAGTTTGTTCAAGTTGTTTCAATGGTTCAAGTTGTTCAATGAGTTCAATTTTAGCGTGATGATTCGCGAGGATATCCCAAGTACAAAATTTAACGGCGAAATCCCATTTAGCAACTTTTCCATTACCTTAATGTATTGAATTCTGACCATAATCATCTCAAACCCCTTGAACAATTGGAACTCTTTGAACAATTGGAACAATTCGAATTTTAAAACTAAATCTGTACGCTGATTAAAGTGGACGTGCCAGAAAAAAACTCATCCGAGCCATAACGAATGTTCTTGCAAAAGATTACCTCTAATAAGATGTATGCGAAATTTATACGATGTTTTTGATTAAAAAGCTTGGTTTTTGTTTTATTAACGGTTATCTTGCGGGCTTAAATTTTTGATGATATAACTACGACAAATGAGCCACAAATTAGACGAGACTGATCTCAGAATACTTAAGATTCTCCAGGAGAGCAGCAAGATAACCAACCTGGATCTTTCCAAGAAAATCGGTTTGTCTCCTGCCCCAACATTGGAACGTGTGAGAAAACTTGAACAATCAGGTGTAATCGACAGCTATCATGCCGTTGTAAACCCAAACAGCATCGGTTTGAGCGTGATGACCTTCGTGCTGGTTTCTCTTGCATGGCAAAAAGAAAATGCCTTGAATCATTTCCTTGAAAAAATTAAGGAAATCGATGAAATTACAGAATGTTATATTATCACAGGTGAGGCTGATTTCCTGATCAAAATCATTTGTGCTGATATACCGACTTACGAAAAACTTCTTTTCAAAACACTTTCACAGATCGAGGAAATTGAGCGCTTGAAAACTTTGATGACACTTTCCACTGTTAAGAACAGTAAACTGCTGCCATACAAGTACGAATAAAGAAAATTTGAAAAAGAAAGATTGTCTGCTGTGGCGGATCGAATCCGATTACTCAGGTGATTCCTGGTTGTTCGGGACCATGCATATTAAAGATGCCAAAGCATTCGGTTTACTGGACATTTTGTTCCAAAAAATTGATGCTTGTAATGCTTTTGCCACAGAACTCAATTTAGATGAAATAAATAACGGAGGAACCGGGATGTTCAGTACACCCCCGGTTCCTCCGCTTTTTCACCTCCTTCCTTCCAAACAATATCAAAAGTTAAAGAAGATCCTCAAAAAAGCATTGGGTATCGAATTAGATCGTTTGGCTCCCTTACATCCTATGATCATTTCCAAATTTATCTCAGATGCAATGATGGCCAGTGAAATGCCGGAATTTCTGGATGACAGATTATGGAAGCATGCTCGCTCCGGGGAAAAATCCCTGCATGGCATAGAAACTTTTGAAGAACAAATTGCCGTTTTCCATCAGATCCCTTTAAAAGAACACCTGGACCATCTGAAACAATTGTCCAAAAACTACTCGGCTACTAGAAAAAAACTGATGCGTTTATTGGATTTTTATGCCAGGGGTGATCTCCGGCAACTTCACAAAGCTGCCCTTAAAGGAACCCACAATAAAGAGGAGATGGTTTATCAGAGAAACACGATAATGATCAACCGCATTGATGCTCTTATCCAGGAGCATGAAACCCTTTTTGCAGCAGTTGGGGCAGGACACCTTTGGGGTGAAAAAGGAGTAATCCGGGGATTAAAACACAAAGGCTACCGGTTGAAACCTTATGCCTGATTTCCAGCTAATGAATTTTATTGTAAGTAGCAATTTTAAAACTTCATTATTGGATATTCGGTGTTGGATATTCATTATTCTGATAGAAAACAGGGCAGAATATCGAATTTCGAACAAGGAATATCGAATTTCGAAGTTTTTTCGAAAGCAAATTTCAAAAGAGGCAACCCTTTTATCACAGTTGAACACACACCATTTGAATATAGTCAGCAGTTTACACTTTAAGAAAAACTAAACCTGATGTCTATGACACCTCGTGTCGGGGTATAACTGGAAGAACCAGATTGTTGGAATAGAAAGCCCTCTCCATCCATTTTTACATTTCATCCATTTTCTCCTCTACATTTGGAATAAAATTGTAATATTTTCGAAATTGTCCCATTAAATTTAAAAAACATACTCTTATCGATTCCTCGTGAAAGGATAACGTTTAAAAAGTGTCGGCGACCGACTATAAAATTTGAGGGTCGTTTCAAAAATCAAAACTATATATTGGAATTATTTTCTTAATATTGCACAGAAATGTTCTCAATCAACAGGACTATCAATTTTTATCACATTACACTCCTTATGAAAAGACTTTCTTTACTCCTGGTTACTTTTTGCCTTAGTATTTTTTCTTTGAATATTGCATCCGGACAGTCCGATTTTTATAACATTGATAAGATCCAGGATGTAAGCATAAACTTTTCCCAATCCAACTGGAGATATATTTTGGATTCTCTCCGCTACAATGGAGATGAACTGCTTTCCGCAGAAATGAACATTAATGGTAAGGTATTCAATAATGCCGGAGTGAGATACAGGGATGCCAGATCCTTCACTCCCGGAGGCAGACGAAACGGACTATTTGTTAAAATTTCCACGACCGATGCCAATGTTACCTATGAAGGTGTCAAGGCCATTGACCTATCCAGTGCCTTACGGGATCCGAGTATGGTAAGGGAAGTCGCAGGATATGAGATCGCCCGGGATTATATGACGGCTCCCGGGGCAAATTATGCTCGCGTTAATATCAATGGTGAATATTATGGTTTATTTGTAAATATTGAAGTTGTTGATGAGGCTTTTGTGAAGAATCGATTTAATATGGATTCGGAAGGTATATTCTACAGCAATCCTAATACAGGGGAAAAGGAGTCCTCAGACTGTCAGTCTGAATATTATGGGAGTTTGCGCCATGACAATAATATGTATTGTTTTGAGCACAACTTTGAAAAGATTTCCGGATACTGGAGCGACCTTTTTGACCTTTCCGATGCGCTAAAGAATAACCCGGCAAAGGTTAAAGAGTTACTCGATGTCGATCAGACTTTGTGGATGCTGGCCTTTAATAATGTTTTGGTAAATCTTTACAGTTATTCCGGTAAATCAAGTACAAACTATTATCTGGTGAAAGATAAAAGTGGTCGTTTGGTTCCTGTAGTTGGAAAACTGAATCTTGCTTTTGGAAGTTATAAGAACACCGGCGTTGGATCAGATTTGTCTACCCTTGATCTGATGAATCTGGATCCGTTATTACATGTAGACGAAGTGGGTAAACCCCTTATCAATGTCCTGCTTTCAGATGAAGAAAACAAGAAATTGTATTTTGCACACTGCAGAAGTATTCTTGAAGATCATCTTGAAAAAACAAAATTCCGGAAAAGGGCTAAGGACTTACAGAAGTTTATTTTCTCCGATCTTGTCAATGACAGAAACCGTTATTACAATACAGGAGATTTCTCTAAAAGCCTTGATGCTACTATTGGTAGAAGAAGCCGGATTCCAGGGGTTGCCAAACTCATTGAAGAACGGGTTAGTTTTCTGAAAAAGAACCAGAATTTCACCATTCTTCCACCGGCTATTGGAGATGTAACCCTTTCAGGAAGAGAACAGTTTTCCCAAAAGAAAGTAACTGATTTTAGAATACAGGTAGAAACAGATCGTTATACCAAAGCTGCCTTTTTGTATTACCGTTTTGATGAAAGCAGTGATTTTGCTGTGGCAGAAATGGTCGATGATGGCAAAAATGATGATGGAGAAGCCAGCGATAATGTATTTGGTGTCATCATTACTCCTAAAGCCGGGCAGGATCAGATTGAATTTTATATTAAGGCCGAAAATGCAAAAACCATAGGGTTCAGTCCGCAAAATTATACACGTGAGCTGCATACAAGTTCACTGAAAGAGTTAAACCAATAAGAAAGTTTATCTAAGGAAATTTTAGATGGCTATTTGTTAGATTTTTTATAATTATCAGATAGCCAGTGAATTGCATGAGAATTGATAGTTCTCACAGGCTAATTTTGGCTAATAATTAAATATGATGTACATGGGAAAAAAGGCTTTATTTCTTTTGGCTTTTTTTTGCACGACCAGTCTCTTTGCACAGAACATCTATGATGTGAAAACCATTCAGGAGGTCAAGCTTTATTTTGAGCAGGATAACTGGAATACCATATTGGATTCACTGAAACAGGCAGGAAAAGATAAACGTCTGGTCGGTACCGCCGTCATTAATGGTAAGTCTTATGAAAAAGTGGGCGTCCGGTATAAAGGAAACAGCTCCTATTTTAATGTAAGCAGATCCGGCTCTGCAAAACTCCCTTTTAATATTAAGGTTGACTTCAAAAACAAAAAGCAATCTCTGCCGGGAGGCTATTCTACGCTAAAGCTGTCCAATATTTTTAGAGATCCGAGTTTTTTGCGCGAAGTATTGGCTTATGAGATCGCCGGACAATATATGCCTGCCCCAAGAGCGAATTTTGCCAAAGTTTATGTGAATGATGTTTACCTGGGACTTTACAATAACACAGAATCCATTGATGAGGAATTCCTGAAGTATTTCTACAATGAAGATGAAGGAGCACTCATTAAATGTGATCCGAACTGGCATAATAAGGAAGAACCCTCCTGCCCAAAGGGAGACAAAGCCTCCCTAATGTATCTTGGCCAGGATTCGGTTTGTTATTATCATTTGTATGAATTGAAAGATAACAGCGAGTGGAATGACATCATTCAATTGGCCGATATTTTGAATAATACTCCTGAAAACATTGAAGAGGTACTGGATGTCGACCAAACACTCTGGATGCATGCCTTCAACAATATTACGGTAAACCTCGATAGTTACCTGGGAAGACTGTGCCATAATTATTATTTGTATAAGGATACTTCCGGGATGTATCATCCATTGGTCTGGGATATGAATTTGTGTTTTGGAGGGTTCCGTTATACGGGAATCGGAGGTCCGTTGTCCAATGAGAAAATGCAGCGGATGAGCCCTTTTATTCACTACAAGGAGAAAAACCAGAAGCGTCCTCTTATAGTACAGCTGTTTGGAGATAATCTCTACAGAAAAATCTACGCAGCACACCTCAAAACTATCCTTGAAGAACAGTTTGCCAATGGCGAATACCTCAAAAGAGCCAAGGAGATTAAAGAATTGATACGTCCACATGTGGAATCGGATGGCAACAAGTTATATACGATGGAAGGCTTTGAAACCAATCACCGTGTTTCTGCAAAAGCTGATAAATCAAATATTATTGGGATCGCCGAACTCATGGAACCTCGGATCGAATATTTGAAGACACATGCCTTGCTCAGCCAGCCTCAGCCTATCATTACAGAGGTTTCAGCTCTTGATTATGGAGATATCGTTGGGATTAGTGCCCGGATAGAAGATACGGAAAAGGCCTGGTTGTATTACAGGTATGGTAACTTTGGTAATTTCAAACGTATTGAAATGTTTGATGATGGTGGCCATAATGATGAAGTGATGGGAGACAATATCTGGGGGGCAACAGTCAATGGAGGAAAAGAACTGCAATATTATATTGTAGCCGAAGGAACAGCTCTTGCAGCCCTTTCCCCTGAAAGAGCATCTTTCGAATTTTACGAAGTAGGCGAGGAAGAGTAGGAATGTAGAATTTAAAATGATGAATTTAGAAGGAATACTTTGGGTCTGGGAAGTGTTTCAACTACTGCCTATAGTCAGACCAATACCCAAAAAATTAGAATCATTTTTAACTCAAACTAATGAAAAACAGATGAAAACCATCTTAAGTTTTACTACAATATTTTTTTTGACTTTTTTTGGGACAGTCCATGCACAATCTCCTAAGTGGCAGCATTATAGGTTGATCCGGGAGGCTGAAAAAGCTTATGATAATTTAGATTATCAAACTTCTCTGAAAAAATATGAAGAGGCCTTTAAGATAAAGAATAACAGTAGATTACATTTATATAATGCAGCTTGTTCCGCCAGTTTGGCTGGTGAGTATGAAAAAGCATATCAGTTTTTAGTTCAGGGGATTGATTTGTGGTTTTTGGATATTGATTGGATGAAGAATGATAATGATTTCACTGGATTTAAGGAGACCCATTATTGGGAAAAAGTATTAAACAGAATTAATAACAAGTATGAAGAGATTCAACAGGACTTTTCCCAAATTAAAAAAACAAAATTAACCGAATTAGTACCATTTAAGAAAAATGGCCGTTGGGGATATTTAGATAGAAAAACCAAAAAAATATTAGTCCAAGCAAAGTATTATGGGCTTTCGTTTGGAGGGAAATGTCTCATGGTCGAATTAGCGGAAAAGCATTTTGTCATATTACAAAATGATGGTACAGTTGAACTATACAATCACAGGCCCAAACCAATTAATATACCTCCTCCACCTAAACCATACTCAAATAAAAGAGAACATCATCCTGTTATTGATACAACCGAAGGATTTCTTGGGTTTAGAGCTAATTACAGAGGTGAAATAACTCACGTCTCTTCAGTTTATGATAGTACTGAAACATTTAGAATAGATGGACAAGGAGAACCATATGTTTTAATTTTTGGCCCCTATCTAATAAATGATCAATGGTATGCTAGAGTTAGAAAAAACGAAAATTGGGGGTTGATTAATGAAGCAGGAGAAACACTGGAAAATTTTTCTTTTAAATTTTTTAAACTGTACGAACTGGAGGGAGATTATGGCGATGATCATTGGTTTATTTTTTCTGATTCTACTTGGAGGTATGGAATAATGAATTTGAACGGTGAAGTTAAATTGTATGGGGAATTTGATAATCTTGGCAGGAAATACGAAAATTTAGGTCTACTAATTGTTCAAAGAAATGGTTCATATGGTATTATTGATTTAAAAACACTGGAGTGGAAATTGAAGCCATTTCCAGAAACCTTGTTGAAAATTAAATTTTCTCATACAGAGTTTTGTGATAGTGAGAATAAAGTTGGCCGAGATCAAGTGAAAAGATTTTATTTTCTTGTGCGAAACTCGGCCGGAAAGGAGTATTATATTGATGAATTTGGAGAAAGGTATATATCGAATTAGAAAATAGTATCTCTGAAAAAAAACTAAAGTGTTTCTCTCCTGAAAAAGAAAATTCATTAGGTTCATTGATCAATTTTATAACCGTATTTTTTCTTGTCTTTATGTTTAAGTATGCTATTTTTAAAGGTGGGAAAACTGTTGGTAAAAGATCGAACAATAATTGACCAATTACCCAAAGTTGCGAGTTAGATCATCACAGTTATTATTTCAGTGTTTCAGATTATTATGCGAAAGATAATTGAGTGTGATGTGCTAATATTTTTTAACCCGAAACTCGAAACTTGTAACCCGTAACTTGAATTATTAAATATGAAACTCTACAACCAACTAGCCCAATGGTGGCCACTCCTGTCCGCTCCGGAAGATTATGAAGAAGAGGCCAATTTGTTCAGAGGATTATTCTCCAAACACAAAAAGGATATCCGGACAATGCTGGAACTGGGGAGCGGGGGCGGCAATAATGCTTTTTTTCTCAAACAACACTATCAACTTACCCTTACCGACCTTTCACCTCAGATGATCGAAGTCAGTAAAAAATTGAATCCGGAATGTGAACACTTTGTGGGCGATATGAGATATCTGGATCTCAATAAAACTTTCGATGCAGTTTTTATTCATGATGCCATTATGTACATGACCAATGAAAGAGACCTTTCGGAAGTCTTTGCAAATGCTCACAGACATCTGAACAAAAATGGGATGTTGCTGATCGTTCCTGATTTTTTCAAAGAAACTTTCCAGCCTTCAACAGATCATGGAGGGCATGACGGACAACAGGGCAGTATGAGGTATCTGGAATGGACCTATGATTCTGATGAAACAGACAACATCGTTGAAACTCAATATCTCTACATCCTTCGCGATTCCACTGGACTGATCAGGAAGGAATCTGACTCTTCCATTGAAGGGATTTTCCCAATGGCTACCTGGGAGTCCTTATTGAAAAATTGCGGGTTTACGGTTCAGTTTGAACCCATGGAGCATTCTGAGTTGGAATCCGGAACTTATTTTGGTATTGTTGCGCATAAGATTTGAAAGTGGATTAATCTTTTTCTTCCCATTATTCCATATTGATCAGTAAGAGGACAAAATTAGTTTTGATCAAAACACTTTATTCAATCTAGAAGGCGCAGAGAGCTGTTACGCAAAGTTACGCGGAGAAGCGCTGAGTTTCGCGGAGAAAAGCAAACAAATCTGTGGCCCTCAGCGCTTCTTTGCGGCCCTCTGCGGTATAGTCCTATCGATTCGCTTCAGGAAAACATATGATTAAAAGTAGTTCTGTACACATACTTAGTCCAGAATTTAAAGCTTATCTTGCAATATCAACAAACCCTAAACTTTTTAAAATGGATTGTCCCAGATGCAAAAATCCGCTGAGTACTACCTTACACAATGAAGTCAACACGGTATTAGAGATAGATTTGTGTAATAATTGCGGCGGGATTTGGTTCGACAAAGGTGAGCTGGCCAGAATCGATAAGATCATTGAACCACAATTTATCGAAATCCGTAAAATCCCTCGCCAGCGCGACCAACTCGAAGCATTACATTGCCCTTCCTGTGAAGATCATCCAATGATGGACAAAGCTGAGCACCCCCGGGACAGAAAAGTGATCCTGGATTATTGCGAAACCTGTAAAGGCATTTGGCTTGACAAAGGTGAGCTCGAAGCCATCCAGAAAGAAAACTGGCTGATCACTGTGGGGAATATGTTTAACTGGCTTATTAACGGCTGACGGTAAATGATTTACGGCAAACGGCTGACGGTAGACGGCAAACGGTTGTCATTTTCATCCTTGTTTCCCTATTCCCTTAATCCCTTTTTACCTTAAACAAATAACCGTGGAAGTTCATAATACTGCATGTCCGAGGAATTGTTACAGCACTTGTTCCTTTAAAGTTTCGACTGACAATGGGAAGGTAGTTGGTATTGATCCTCAGCCGATCAATAAGGCTACTCCTGAAGGGCCGTGCATTAAAGGATTGAGTTACCTCGAACGGGTGAATTCTTCAGATCGGATTCTCTATCCCATGAAAAAAAGTGGTGATGAGTTCGAACGGATCTCCTGGGAAACGGCATTGGAGGTAATCAGCGAAAAACTTAAAGAATTTCATCATGATTTTGGTCCGCATAGTGTTTTATATTATGCTGCGAGTGGGATGTCAGGGGTTTTGAATGGTGTGAGTTCATCATTTTGGGAAATGTATGGGGGAGCTACCACTGTATACGGCAACCTGTGCTGGCCCGCAGGCCTTGAAGCTACCCGCCTGACCCTTGGAGAGAATAAACACAATGCACCCTGGGATATTGAAAATGCAGGTGTTATTATTTTGTGGGGAAAGAATCCTGCCGAGACCAATATCCAGCAGATGTTGCCAATAGGTAAGGCAAGAGAAAAAGGGGCTCGTATCATTGTGATCGATCCGCGTTATACACCAACTGCACAGAAAGCTGATCTTTTGGTACAACCCATTCCTGGAACAGATGCGTTACTCGCTTTAGGTATTGCCAAAATATTGATCGAAAAAAATCAGGTTGACAAAGATTTTCTCAATAAATACGTACTTGGGTATGAGCAATTCCGGGAAGAGGTGCTTAAAATCAATCTTGAAGAGGTAAGTGCAACCTGTGGAGTTCCTTTGGAATTTATCCAGGAAATTGTTGCTGCTATCGTTGGAAGTGGTCCAATGACGCTGGTGGTGGGTTATGGGATGCAAAGATATAGCAACGGAGGACAAACCACTCGCTGTCTTTTGGCTCTTTCTGTAATCACCGGGAATATTGGAAAGCCCGGAGCATGCTGGCATTATGCAGATTTGCAGGGTGATATTTTCAGTGAAATCAAAGAGCCTGAAAGTTATTACCCAGGTAATGATGGCCTTTTTCGAAGGAGTATTTCCACCTCCAGTCTTGGAGAGCAAATGATGCTGCAGCAAAACCCAAAATTGAAAATGGCCTGGGTGGAAAGAGGTAACCCTTTAACTCAGAACCCTGATAGTAATAAAGTAATGGAGGCATTCCGACAACTGGATTTTGTGGTTGTAGTTGATCAGTTCCTAACAGATACGGCCAAAGAAGCAGATATCATTTTACCTGCTAAATCCATGTTTGAACAAACCGATATCATTTCTTCCTATTGGAATCCTTATGTGCAGTTGAAACCCAAGGTTATTGAACCGATGGGGGAGGTGAAACCGGAAACGGAGATCTATTATTTGCTGGCTCAAAGAATGGGCTTCTCTGAGCAGGAGATCCTGGAAAATATTCCTCAACCAAATGACCAGGCCATTGAGGATTGGTTGATTGAAAAATTGAATGCCTTCCCGGGATTGACCCTGGAGAAATTGAGAATGGGACCGGTGCTGGCTCCAGGATTGCAGGAGGTTGCTTTTAGCAATAGGGTTTTTCCCACTTCTTCCGGTAAAATTGAACTGTATTCAGAAGAGGCTGCCTCCAGATGGGGAGTTTCTTCATTACCCACTTACGAACCCGTAATTGAAGGTAAAGATAATTCGAGTTTTCCCTTCAATTTGCTTTCTCCCAATACCAAAAACAGAATCCACTCTCAATTCGGAAACCTACAGGTGATCAAATCTGCTGCACCGGAGCCTTACGCTACCATTAATCAATTAGATGCTCAAAAGAAAAATATCCAAAACGGAGATTGGATCAGCGTCTTCAATGATAGGGGAGAATTAAAAATAAAAGCCAAATTAGATCCCTGGATGAGACCGGGCTGCGTGTCGATCTATAATGGCTACTGGCATCAGGAAGGAGCCTGCCCGAACACCCTGTCTAAAGGAAGGGAAACCGACATGGGCCACGGTGCTGCCTTTCATGACAATATGGTGGATTATCAAAAAGTTACATCGAATTGATATTAAATGACAACACATAGTCAAAACATATTTGTATTCGACCAGAACAAATGCGTGGGTTGTAACGCCTGTTCGGTAGCCTGTATGAATGAAAACGGGGTTGACCCTGCATTGCCCTGGCGGAATGTTTATGCTGCTCCCGCGGAAAAACCTGAGCTTCCACTGTTTTACCTGTCCTTGTCCTGTAATCATTGTGAGGATGCTCCCTGCATGAAAGGATGCCCGGCTTTGGCCTATTCGAGGGATGATATTACAGGGGCCGTTTTACATCATGCTGATAAATGTATCGGCTGTCAATATTGCACCTGGACGTGCCCTTTTGATGCACCCAAGTATAATGCTTCCAAAGGCATTGTTGAGAAATGTACTTTTTGCAACCATAGGTTATTAGAGGGGCGAAAACCTGCCTGCGCAGAACTTTGCCCTGTGGGTGCCCTGGATGTTGAGCAAACTATATTCTCACGTAAAGATTCATGGGAGTCCAGTCCTGTGCCGGTAGATGTTGGTTCCAAAATAAAGATCATTCCCCTGGAAGAAGGGAGAAAAGGACCCCGGATGGACCTTTCATTGTTCACGGACCTTCAGCCAGCTGTGGTGCAGCCGGTTCCTACCAAAATTTCTGCAAAAAAGGAATGGCCCTTGTTGATCTTCACCCTTCTGGTCGCGGCAATGACAGGGATATATGCTTCCGGGATAACTTCATCATTTGGTCAGAGTCAAAAACTAGGTTTCGTAGGAATAGGTGTTATTGCTGCTGTTTTCAGTCTGCTTCACCTTGGTAAAAAGCAAAGAGCGTGGCGTGCAATATTGAATGTACGTGGTTCCTGGCTGAGCCGGGAGATCTTGTTTTTCGGACTTTTCCTTGGATCCTTAACAGTTGACCTGTTATTATTTGACTTACCGGATTGGTTGGTGATATTGATGGGAGCCGGTATGTTGTTGAGTATAGATATGTTGTATCAGACCGCTACATGGAGGTGGAAAACCAAGGTGCACAGCGCCCAGGTTTTGTGGATAGCCCTTTCATTATTCTTTCTGTTAAAAGGCATGCTTCCAGCCTTTGGAATCATTGGCTTTCTGCGGATTTTATTGTATTTTTATAGAAAGACGACACCTGAAGCCAGAGGTCAGTTTATGGCATGGATGAGAGTGACTTGTTTGGCCGGAACTGTTGTTTTTGGTTTTTACCAAAGTATTGAAATAGCCTTAATTCTTTTTGCAGCAGGAGAAATACTCGATAGGGTCGAATTTTATAATGAGCTGAAAGTTTCCCACCCGCAAGAAGAAATCGTTGCAAGTTGATTTTTTTTGTTCCACTTTATTTAGATTGAATACCTTTTTTGAGCCATTTTCTTACACTTAAATGGTAGTGTTATGCAATCTATTTATTTGACAATGATGCTCCTTTTTGCCCTGATCTTTGTAGTTACTACGATGATGATCGCAACTTTCCTTCGCAAAAGAGGGGAAAAGGTTCAGTTTCTTTGGATCAAGCTCATGATGATCTCTTATGCTGATCAGTACCGCAAGATTACCCGAAAGGAAACCGGCAGAGTAGGGGTGCTTTACTACATCTGGATCATTTCGGTGAACCTGGCGCTGCTGAGCTTTTTCCTATATCTTTTTCTGGGTTGAACTGCACAGGCTTATGAGAATTTCCTATTTTCACCTTGAAATTAGGATCGATGAAGATATTACATACATCTGACTGGCACCTGGGGCAGAACTTCATGAATAATACCCGTGAAGAAGAACACCAGATGGCGCTTGATTGGATGATCGATCTGATAAAGCAGGAAGAAGTTGAAGTATTTATTCTCGCCGGTGATGTTTTTGATATTGGCAATCCTCCCAGTTATGCCCGCCGATTGTATTACGACTTCCTGCGCAAACTCATCAAAACATCTTGCAGGCACATCATTATCACCGGAGGCAATCACGATTCTCCTTCCATGCTTAATGCTCCGGCTGAATTGCTTAAAATATTCAATATACATGTGATCGGTGCAGCTACCGTCGATCTAAATGATGAAATTCTTGAGTTGAAGAATGAACAGGGGACTATTGAAATGGCCGTGGCTGCCGTACCATTCTTGCGGGAGCGGGACCTTCGGTACAGTGTGGCAGGAGAAAGTGGGTCTGAACAGGCAAAACATTTGCGCAGAGCCATCACCGAACATTTTGCTGAGGTGGCGAAATTGATGAAACCTTATGCAAAGAAAGAGATTCCTGTTCTTGCTACAGGGCACCTTTATGCAGCCGGTGCCACCGCTTCAGCGAAACAGGATAATATCTATATCGGAAACATGGAGAATATTGGTGCTTCAGAATTTCCGTCTATTTTCGACTATGTAGCCCTGGGACATATTCATCGGCCTCAAAACCTTGGAAAGCAACGTCATATCCGTTATTCCGGTTCTATTATTCCATTGAGTTTTTCCGAAAGGCAAGATCAAAAAAGTGTTGTTTTACTCACATTTGAAGGTAAAAAAATTACCGACACACAAATCGTCGAGGTTCCTGTTTACAGGCAATTAAAGAGTATTCAGGGCGATTTGAAAAAAATCAAGGAGGCTCTCCGGAAGCTGGATCAGGAATTTGAGGGTTCTTTGCCACATTGGGTGGAGGTAGTCGTCGAATCCGATGAAATAACTCCGCGAATTGATATTGATATCCGTGATTTCGCAAAAGAAATGAACCTGGAAATTTTGCGCGTTAAGATCAGAAGGAATCAGAAAGGACTTGATGCGGGGTTAGAAGAAACCGTGGAGTTGGATGACCTCGATGAACTGGATGTCTTCAAAAAGAAATGTGAAACCTATGGTGTTTCTGAGGAAGAAATGAAAGGTTATGTCGATACTTTTTTGGAGCTGAGAGACTGGATGACTGAGAGGGAAAATGAAGATTAGAAAAAAAACACTTCTCACCGAAGGATTTTCCTATGATACGACTCTAAAGGAAAAGTCAACTAAAAATATTGGAAAACCACCACCAAATATTGTCCTCCGTTGCAGATGGAGATGCAAAAGCTTTTCGATCCTTATATGATCTGTATAATGGAAAGGTGTTCAATACTGCCATCAGTTACCTTCAAAGTGAGCAGGATGCTGAGGAGGTTACTCAGGACGTTTTTACCAGTATTTACAGGAATGCAGGAAAATTTAAGGGACAAGCCTCTGTGAGCACCTGGATATACAGAATTACTGTAAATGCCTCCTTGAATGCAATCAAAAAGAAGAAGCGGAATACTTTTTTGAGCCTGAGTTCTTTTGAGTATGATGCTCCAGATTTTGATCACCCGGGCATTGTATTGGAGAACAAGGAAAATGCACGTGCATTATTCAAAGCCATAAATGCCTTACCTGGCAATCAAAAAACAGCCTTCATTTTGAGCTTTATTGAAGACCTGCAGCGACAACAGGTAGCCGATATTATGGAAACTTCCCTTAAGGCGGTGGAATCTTTATTGCAAAGAGGCAAGAAGAACCTGAGAAATATTTTAGAAAAAACTTACGACGACCGAAGGATTTAATCGCATCAATTGTCTAAAACATAAAAAATAATGAAATCAGAAAAAGAAAAATGGGTAAACAGTGTAATGGGCAGCCTGGCAGGCTTGCAGCGGGCAAAACCCGGACCCGATCTGTTTGCCAAAATCGAACGGGAAATAGTCGGTCAGGAAGGAAAAATTATTTCTATGAGCCAATTGAGGGTGGCGGCAGCTGCTGCGATCCTGCTCCTGGCCATCAATGTTTTCCTTTTGAACCGGTACGCTAAAAGTGAAACTACCAGCACCAGTGAATGGGTTTCAGAAGTTGATTCAGATGAACAGCTCATTTCAAATTACAATTTATATGAATGATGAAACAACTACAATTATTTAAGTATGCCACAATAGGGTTATTGCTGTTAAATATTGGGGTCATTCTTTTCTTTTTTCTAACCCAACCTAAGCCACCGGGACCAATGCCCGGGAAACCAGGTAATCATGCAATGGATCATCGGGTGGTTAATTTGCTGAATCTCAATGATGAGCAAGTTGCGGTTTTCAGGGATTTGGCAAGGGCACATAGCCAGGAAATGAGAAAGATAAATGAAGCCCAAAGGCAAGCTTTAGAGCCGTACTTCGCAAATCTTGTACATACGGATCCTGAGGTTAGTGCCGACGAGCAATTGGAGAATATTCTGCAATTGGAGCGAAGGAAAATTGAGGTAACCTATCAACACTTTGAAGAGGTGAAGGCTATTTTAGAACCTTCTCAACTGTCTCATTATGATAGGTTTGTGGATGAGAGTTTGAAAATGATCTTAGGTAGAGGAGGAAAAAATCCTCCTCCTCCCAGGAGAGGTGAAAGAGGTGGCCTTAGAGGAAAATAAACTTTAAAATATACAGCTATGAAAAACCTGATTTATTTCCTTTTACCCGTTTTCTTCATTGGATTTACCTCCTGTGATAAAGAAACTGATACGATTATTATTGAACCAATTGATGATTTACCAGATATTTCAGGATATCCCTTGGTGGGGACAAATCAAACAACCGCCTACGGAAATCAAGATGAGATCGCCATTCCTTCCTCAGGGGCTGATTTCTTTGGACAAAATGCCAATTATCCTGGAACTGTTCCTTCCTATAAAGATAATGATGACGGTACCATAACCGACCTGATTACCGGCCTCATGTGGACAAAAAGCCCGGATATTGATGAAGACGGGGATATCGATGCTAATGATAAAATGACCGCAGGAGAAGCTGCTGATTTCGCTTCCTCCTACAAAGTCGGCGGATATTCAGATTGGCGGCTGCCTACCATAAAAGAACTCTTCTCATTGATCCTGTTCAGTGGTATCGATCCCAGTGGATACAATGGAACCTCCACCAATGGCCTGATTCCCTTTATAGATACTGATTATTTTGATTTTGGCTATGGAGATGTCAATGCAGGGGAACGTATAATTGATGCTCAATTTGCAACCACTTCCATGTACGTTGACGGAGATTTGCTATTCGGGGTCAATTTTGCAGATGGCCGGATTAAGGGCTATGGTTTACAAATGCCATTTGGCGGTGCTGAAAAAACATTTTATGTCCTTTACGTAAGAGGAAATGAGACCTATGGAGAGAATGACTTTGTAGATAATGGCAATGGAACAATTACAGATAATGCTACCGGGTTAATGTGGATGCAAAATGATAATGGTGGCGGACTGTTGTGGAAAGAAGCCTTGAACTACGCTGAAAACTTTGAATTCGCTGGATATAATGATTGGCGTCTGCCGGATGTGAAAGAATTACAGAGTATAGTTGATTATTCCAGGTCCCCGGGAACTACCAATTCAGCAGCCATTGATCCTTTGTTTAATTGTACTCAAATGACCAACGAAGCCGGACAAGTTGATTATCCATATTACTGGTCCAATACCACACATGCAAATTGGTCACAGGTTGCGGGAGGAAACGCTGCTTATGTGAGCTTTGGCCGGGCCATGGGGTATATGCAGGACTGGAATGATGTGCACGGGGCTGGTGCCCAAAGAAGCGATCCAAAGGTTGGTGATCCTGCAGATTATCCAACAGGGCATGGTCCACAAGGCGATGCTATTAGGATCTATAACAAAGTACGACTGGTAAGAACCATCCAGAATTAATCAATGATTTTAGTTTGACTTTTCAGGGCTGAGATGAGGGGTTCTTTGTCTTCAGTCCTGTTTTTATAGTCTAATTCCATCCAAGTAAGAGACTGAACGAAATAACCTTTCTATATATAATTTGTAGAATTTGCTAAATGGGGCTGTCAATGGAACAGCCTCATTTTTCTTAACATTATTTTAAGAAATCTTCAGGCAACTTATTTTAAAAATCTGCACCTCCCTTATATACCGAACGCAATTACCAACTTAAACATCGAAAAACTGGAGACCTTTTGGTCCTCTTTAATTACACCAGCGACTTCTTAAAACCGGAGTATATGCAATCTGTCACTTTTTCGAAATATGCGTTTTTGTTATCCATTTTTC
>QQUB01000032.1 GCA_008501835.1 Bacteroidota bacterium | reverse complement strand
GAATACGCTGTATACAGGAGTTTCCGGTGATGATCTTTATCTCCAAATGGCCAACAAATATAGATCGCTTGGGTTTACGGGAAGTTCCGTTCCAACATGGCGTCAGATAGCTTATCCATATTTCACTCAAAATGCAGCCCTTTCCGGAGCAACGCACGATGCTGAAAAATCAAAAGCATTTACCAAACTGGAAGGCGAAGAAGCTGCAGAAAAAGAAGCCATTGCTACAAAACGCGTCAGTATCAGCTTCCGAACAGGAGAATATCAGCTGGATGAAAATGCTAAATACATCATTGACCGTGAATTTATAGATATCGCCAAGGCTTTTGGTAATGCCAGAATTCGTATTGAAGGAAATACGGACAACGTAGGTAGTGCATCATCAAATAAGGCATTGTCCAAAAGAAGGGCACAATCAGTGGCCAACTACCTGATCAATGAGCATGGAATGGATGAAAACAGGATTATTGTTATTGGTAATGGTCCGGATAAACCTGTTGCTTCAAACAATACGGCAGATGGCCGTGCTAAAAACAGACGTACTGATTTTGAATTGATAAGAGAATAGAAAAAAAGCTGTTGATAACAAAAAAGGCCGTTGTGAAAACAACGGCCTTTTTTGTTGGAAGTCAAATTGTTTTGGTAAATTTTACCTGGTTTTCACTACCCGCTTTTCTTCCAGAATATTCCCGTCAACAGAAACCCTGGTAAAATAAATTCCCGGAACCAAGGTTTCTCCCAGTTGGAATTGATTTGCTTCACCAGAGAATTTCAGCTGGTCCATCTTTTGTCCCACCGCATTAAAAATCTCTATAACTCCATAGTTAAATGGTTCTTCCAATTCGATAACAATATTCAAATGCTCAGAAAACGGATTTGGGAATAACTTTAACTCAATATCTGCTATAACTGGTTCGTTTGAGGAATTTACCACGCCCACTTCTGTCACTGAAAATGCATCCACAGCTGCTTCAACTACGTTACCAGGCGATTGATCACCTGTGACATAAGTAACCCTCATATTTTCCGTAAGCTCAAGATATTCATTCAAATGAAATTCACTTACAGGTCTCCACAAACTGACGGAATTATCAACTGTTTCCAGCAAAACCTCCTCTAATCCATTGGAAACATAGACGCTGATATTGTCATTAGGAGCTCCAAAGCCACTTTCATTTACCCACCATAAACGGTAAGAAAGCACCGGGTCAATGTATTCCGAAAGGTCCATGACAGGAGAGGTAAGGTAGACATCTCCACCGTCAACATCATCATTTCCTGCATCTCCTCCGCCGTTTCCGGTCATAAAACAAAAATCTCCAAAATCACCCGGAACGTCTTCTCCAGGATTACAGGTTAAATTTCCATTGCTGAGTACAGTTTCAACAGGCACATCTCTTACCCAGAATCCTGATTCAGTTTCTGCATCATCGGCCGTTGACTCCCAACCAAGATCTGTTACAAAGTCGTCCTGGTATCCATTTTGGAGATTGATGGTTATGGAGTTTTCTCCGGTAATTTCGAGATCCTCGATGATTGTATAATTATACCCCCACGCTGTGGCCACCAAATTGTATGTGCCCTGATACAATTCTAATTCGAATTCACCTTCGTTATTTGTAGAGGCTTCAAAGAAATTGCTTTCCCCTTCAACAAAGATCTGAGCCCCTTCAACCGGGTTGCCGTTTTCATCATTAAAGGTCAATCCAGTAATGGAATAAGGTATATAAGGTTCCAGTTCTATATCAAGGATTTCCAAAACACCATTCTGGAAATTAACTTGGATAGTTTGTGGATAATAGCCCTCTTTTGAAAAAATTACATCATAGGTGCCGGCAATGGCCAACCCCGTTTTGTAATTCCCCAGCAGGTCTGTTCCAGCTTCATATAGTTCATTAGTTTCAATAGTTATTTCCACATTGAACAAACCTTGCCCTGTTTGAGCATCAATGACATTGCCTTCCAGCCAGCATGCATGAACATAAGTTGCATCCAGCACGAAAAGACCATTATTAATATCTGAAACCAACACGATCCCGGAAGGTAAGAAAGGGTACAAACCCCACGCACCACTGAATCCGCCATCTCCGCCGAGGAAAGTGTCAAAATTTCCCACTTCAATGATATTATCAGGGCGGGAAGCATCTGCAATAATTCCACCATCCGTATAATATGAAATAACCAGCCAGTCTTCTCCCCAAACATGTACATTATGAGGAATCACGCCAAGGCCTTGAGTGGATAAGGGTCTGAATTCATCCAGAGCAATAATATTTTCAGGATCTGACACATCATAGGAGGCTACGGGTGCATTGGCTTTTTCATCCGTGGTGAACGCAATATTTCCGTCCTCTGACAGCCATACATTATGTGTAAATTCGAAGGGTGTTTCGACGCCTCCCAGAAAACTGGGATCCAACTTGTCATTTACATCGTATATGGCCAATCTTCCCTCATAAATTTCAGCCGCATACATTTTATTATCCCTCACAAAGACATCATGAGCATAATTATTGGGGGCTAAACCGGCCAGGGTTGGATTTCCCGGATCTGAAAAAACATCGATAAATAACATGCCTCCTTCATTTAGGTTACATCCTGCAAGGTAAGCATAGCCAAATTCATCGATATAGATATTATGGCAAGTTTCCAGGGTTCCAAGTCCCTCGATGGATGGAGTCCAGTGATAATAAGGTGCACTATTGGGAAGATCACTTAAATCGATTACGGTAAGGCCTTCGGTTGTTCCGTTTTGGTCTGTGGTCACGTATGCAAAATTCCCCCAGGTTTTGATATCCCTCCAAATGGAATTTTGCCCCGGGATAAATACTACTTCCTGGGCATCCTCCGGATCGGCAAGGCTTACAATGGAAACACCATTTCGTAAACCAACAATTGCATATTCCGTTCCATCATCCGGATCTGCCCACCCCCAGATATCATTGGCATCAGTATTGTATTCAATACTGGACAGTAGGGACATATTTAATTGAGCGAATATTCCTGTAGAAAAAGTGATTAATAATAAAGCAAAAAAGGTTCTGGTCATTTTATTCTTGTTTGGATTTTCCTGCAAAAATAAAATTAGAATGCTTATAGTTTTGTTTTGTTCAGATTAACTAAGGCAACTGTAAGCCGGCTGACGCAAATCAATTTCTTTTGTTCATCCCTGATTTCAATATTCCAAACATGAATACTGCTTCCAATCCTTGCTGGTCTGGCTGTTCCGAAAACAAATCCTTTTTTCACAGAACTGAGGTGGCTGGCGTTTATTTCTATGCCAACTGGAGCTGTTTCCATAATATCTTCCACACAAAAGGAAGAAGCAACACTGCCCACAGTTTCTGCCAGAGCAGCAGAAGCTCCACCGTGTAAAAGCCCGTAAGGCTGAACTGTACGGTGATCAACAGGCATTTTGGCGGTGATAAAGTCTTCTCCATAGTCGATAAACTCTATATCCATGTGTTCCACTAAAGTATTGCTTCGAAAGGAATTCAGGATATCCAAATCCAGTTTATGCTTCCAGATCATAAAAACTTATTTTATCAATATTTTAAATTCTTTCAGCAGAAATGTAAGGTTTTTGAGCGAACTGTTTAATTTTGGGGCTGTAAAAAATTGGAAAAAAATAATCCTGACTACTGTCAGGTAATTAAATATTTTACATGGGTTGGTTTAAAAGACTTAAGGACGGTATCCAAACTGCAACGCAGAATAAGAAAGAAGCTCCTGACGGATTGTGGTATAAGTGCAAATCCTGCAAGGAAACTTCAACCATGAAAGATCTGCGGGAGAACTATTACAAATGTCCGTTGTGTAATTACCACGTACGTATTGGTTCTCATGATTATTTTGATATCATTTTTGATGGTCAATACGAGGAACTCTTTTCGAATTTGATAGCGAAGGACATGTTGGAATTTGTAGACCTTAAACCATACCCTCAAAGGTTGCAGGAAGCTACAAAAAAGACTGGTTTAACAGATGCTATCTCTGTGGCAACCGGCAAAGTAAATCGTCGTGCCCTTGTAATCGCTGCTATGGACTTTTCTTTTATCGGAGGTTCAATGGGGTCAGTGGTCGGACAAAAAATTGCCCTGGCTATTGATCATTGCCTCAAAACTGAAACTCCGTTTCTTTTGATTTCAAAATCAGGAGGTGCCAGGATGATGGAGTCTGCCTACTCTTTGATGCAAATGGCCAAGACTTCTGCAAAATTGACCCAACTGGCTGATGCAGGTATTCCTTATTTCTCTTTCCTGACTGATCCGACAACTGGCGGGGTGACCGCTTCTTTTGCGATGCTTGGGGATATTAATTTTGCTGAGCCGGAAGCATTGATTGGATTTGCAGGCCCCAGGGTGATCAAAGAAACCATAAAAAGAGATCTTCCTGAAGGATTCCAGACTTCAGAATTTTTGCTCGAACATGGGTTCCTGGATTTCATTATAGACCGAAAAGAATTGAAAGAAAGGGTTTCCGACCTTTTAGCGCTGTTTGCAAAAGCCGGATAACCAATTTTTTTACTATCGGTTCTGCCATTCAGAGGTGTTGACTTTTGGCACCTGTAACTTTTCTGAGTGTTTCTTTTGTAGTTTTAAGGCAAGCAAGGCAGCCATAGTGGCTTCCTCTTCTTTGGTTTGCCGGACGGTTTCCTTTGAATAATAGGTCTCAACGAAGTGAGTATCGAAGTTCCCTGAAATAAAGGCTTCGTGTAACATGACAAAACGCCCAAAGGGCAGGGTAGTGGTTAACCCGTCAATTTTATAATGTTCAATAGCGCTGAGCATTCTCCTGATGGCAGCTTTACGATTCCCTGCATACACGATGAGTTTGGAATTCATCGGATCGTAATAAATGGGGATCTCCATGCCACTTTCATAACCATCGTCCACCCGTACTCCTTCGGCTTCTGGCAGTTCATACTGTTCTAGTTTTCCTATGTTTGGCAAGAAATCATTTTCAGGATCTTCA
>QQUB01000080.1 GCA_008501835.1 Bacteroidota bacterium | reverse complement strand
GTCGTTCTTTCCTTAGTTTAAGGAGTTCAAATAGTTTAAGGAGGCTAAAGCATGGTAAGTACACTGAGATATTTGATTTTTTGAAACCACCTGAAACAGCGAGCAAAGCGAGCCTTGAACCCTTTGAACCCCATGAACCATTTAAACCATAATAATCATGAAAGCCACATTCACCTTTTTATTCACACTTTTCCTTGCTTTTCACTTATCCGGACAAACCATTCCCGAAAAGTACGACACCCCGGAAAAACGAAGCAAGATCGCAACCGAGCAAATGATTGAGGCTCTCCCTTTGTCACAGGGAGAGATACCGGCGATCAGCCGCATAAATCTCAAATATGCCCGCATCGTTCAAAAGCAGGTCA
Source organism: Bacteroidota bacterium (assembly GCA_008501835.1). Lineage (GTDB taxonomy): Bacteria > Bacteroidota > Bacteroidia > Chitinophagales > Saprospiraceae > BCD1. The sequence goes on along the minus strand of QQUB01000080.1, from coordinate 4,611 downwards.
TCGATCCGGAATTGAATTGGTGGTCCGCATTTTTTAAGATGAAGGAGATCAACAGTCAAAGGGAAGCAGAGTTATTCCCATTGCTCAACGACACCCAAATCAGGAACTTCAACAAACTAAAGGCCAAAACCAGGAAGGAGATGATGGGGATGTTGTAGGGGTGTTGGTTGCAAGTTGCTGGTTGCAGCCTGCCGCCTGCCGCCTGAGGACTGTCGACTGAACCTTACCGAATGAACCCTACTCCGGCAAGAGCGTCAGAGACGCTTTTAGATTGAAGCATTATATGAGTTTCAGGTTTGAAGACTTAAAACAACAACGTACTGTTATTTTAAGTCTTCAGACTTGAAATCAATATTCCGCATGTCTTTGACGTGCGTAGAACCAATATAGTTAAGTTGCTGGTTTCAGAAATACTATTTTTTTGAAAAATAGTATTTCTAAGGCTGCAATTTCCGCCTGCCGACTGAGGACTGCTGACTGAGGACTGAACCTTACCCCAAAGCCCGTTTCATCGCCATGATGTACCCAAGATGCATCGCTTCATGCATATTGTTGAAAATAATGGCTTCTTCCAGGTTGTGGAGGGTGATTCCGTAACTTGTTGGGTATTCCTTATAATCACCGAAGACACCTGCCGCAAGATCCTTTTCAGTCTGATCAATGGCGGAATCCAGGTATGATTTCAGCTCGTCGATTTGTTCCTGCGTAACTGGTGTTGTTGGCGAAGTGCCTTTGCGGTAAAGGTTAATGATGTCTGTGGGAATAATTGTCTTTGCACCTGATAGAGCATAAACCAATAATTGTTGAGTAACAATAATATGTCCGAAGTTCCAGGCGATGTTATTGTTGAACCCATCTGGAATTTTATTGAATTGCTCCTGAGAAAGGCCTTTGATGACCAGCGCAATGTTTTTACGTGTAGCCCGAAGGTTGGTAAAATGTTCCTGCATTATTTTAGGATTGGTTGTTCGATTAATTTCGGGCCAAATTTAAATCTTTTGCTTTAGATTTTATGGTGTCAACTGAACCTTATTGAGTTTTTGTTCAATAACCTCCAGTTCCTGGTTGATGTTTTGTTGAACAGAAAACCAGTAGGTGAAGGTAAATGCTGCAATAAACAGTGCGGAAACCAGAATAATGAAACCTCTCTTCATGTCAATTGGATTTTGGAATATAGAATTTTTCACTCTCCTGATTATATCCGGGTAAATACCCTTTGGTTACCATCCGGGGAAAATTTTTACTCAATTTTTGACAAGTAAAGGTTTTGTGGGTTTAAATTTATGGTCAAAACAGCATGCGAAACTCCGGACCACAAATCCCATTGCTTGAACAAGAACGAATGATCGAATGGTTTGCCCTATTCCTATTAATTGCCATGTGGCTTTTTGTCTTGATGAAATTTGGCGCCCTTCCTGAAACCATTCCTCATCATTTTAATGCAAAAGGAGAACCCGATTCCTGGGGAGGCAAAGCCATCATATTTTTAGCACCGGGCATAGCATTGGGAACTTATCTACTGTTTTATTTCATTTCAAAAATGTCTCCGGACAGTTATAATTACCCAGTCAAAATTACCGAGGAGAATAAGGAATTCCAATACGCTATTTCCAGGATCATGTTAAAGGTCATGAACCTCTGGACCATGATATTGATGGCGTATATTACCTGGGCTATCATTGCGGAAGCTGGCGGCCTGCAGGGATCTTTTAACTCCTGGATTTTGTGGACGCTGATTTTAGGGATCTTTGTAATTACTGCCGGGTTTCTTGTTCTTGCGAGAAAGTATAAATAAAAAGATGGCGTACATTCTTTAACACTATGAACTTCTTATACCGCCCGGTCCCAATAGCTTCGTTAGTCTTTTTCAGATTGGTCTTCGGCATTTTGGCATTTGCCGATGTCGTGGGGGTTTTTGGGTTTTACCATCTGTATAAAGATGTGTTTAATGCAGAGGGGTTTCATTTCCATTACTTAGGATTTGAATGGCTCCACCCGTTGCCGGAACCCTTTATGTCCCTGTTTTTTATAAGTATGATGATTGCCGCGGTATTGATCTTTGTAGGGAAGTGGTATCGCATCAGCACCCTATGGTTTGCCATTGGGTTTACATGGCTTTTTTTGCTGGAGAAAACTCAGTACCTCAATCATGGATACCTGTTCTGCTGGTTGTCATTTGTTATGTTTTTTCTCCCGGCCAACAGGTGGTTTAGCCTGGATGCCCAAAAGAATCCCACCATCCGCACCCGGGAAATTCCCTTTTGGAGCCTTGCCATCTTACCTTTTCTTATGGCAGTGGTATATTTCTTTGGAGGTATCGCCAAAATAAACCCTGACTGGTTGCAGGCGATGCCACTTAAGTTGTGGCTTGGGTACAAAAAGGAATATTGGCTGATAGGTCCGCTGATATCAAAGGAACCTGTTGCCTGGTTTATGGCCTATGGCGGATTGATCCTTGATCTGACGGCTGCCTTTTTCATGCTAGGGAAAAGAACCCGGAAATATGCATTTGCCGCAGTGGTATTTTTTCATTTTTCCAATCTATTGGTTTTTAATATCGGAATTTTTCCCTGGTTGTCAGTGGCTTTGACAGCATTGTTTTTCCCTCCTGATTTCCCAATAAAGATTTTGGAAAAATTCAGGAATGGGACAACCGGGGTTTCAAAGTTCATGACTAAAGTAATCATCAATAGGTTTAAGGTTCATGGCTCCGTACAAAACGCAAGACTTTGGCATGGTCATGCTAGATGGAAACCTGTGATTTCCGTGGTTTTAGCCGTAATAATCTTGTTGCATATAACCTTACCCTTGCGGCATCATTTATTTCCGGGAGATGTTGCCTGGACAGAAGAAGGACACCGCTATGCCTGGCGTATGATGTTGCGTGCCAAACGAGGACATGGCACCTTCAACGTGGTAGATGCCCGCACCGGGGAAACGGAGGAGGTAGACCCCAACGATTACCTCACCAGAAGGCAAAACCGGAATATCTACACCCATCCGGATATGATCTGGGAGTTTGCTCAGTTTCTCGAAAAGGAGTATAAAGCCAAAGGCTGGGAGCCCCAGGTATACGCTAATATCTATTGTCAACTCAATGGCAGCAGTTACTTCCGGTATATCGATGAAGAGGTAGACCTGGCAGCTGAACCCTGGTATTATTTCAGACATGCAGATTGGATAATTCCCTGGAAAAGTAAGGATTGACGGGGAGTCTTTCTTTTCCTTTTGGAAGCATTTTGTTACTTTTTGAGGTTCGGGCCATTATAAAGAAAACTCCCAGGCACAATGGCTAACTTAAAAATAACCCTTTCCTGCTTTCTTTTCTTCCTGTTTTTAAATCTCTTTGCTCAGAACCTAGTGGTTAATCCCGGATTTGAAGACCTCGCTCCGACGGCTGTAACGACTTCTTGTAAATATACCAAGTACCCACAGGATTTTACCGCGACTGCCTTGCATTGGAACACCTTTAGAGGACTCACCCCAGATATTGTTTCTTTTCCGGATACCTTGCAGGACTGCATCTATCCAAGACCCAAAACTGGGGAGAAAATGATTGGCTTAATCCTCTATCATCCGGCCGAGGATACCGGTTACCCGACGGATTATCACGAGATTATCCAGGGAAAATTAAAAGAACCTCTGCAAGTAGGAGAAACCTATGAATTTAGTTTATGGATCCTAAAGGATAATCTTGTAGCGGTGAATCATCTTCAGTCTGTTTATAACAGAGATGCCAACGTTTATCCGGTAGCCTGTAATAATCTGGGAGTAGCCTTCGTGAAAATGCCTTATGGAGAAAATGAAAATATCCAGCAATCCATAAAACAATTTGGTTTACGGCCGCAATTGGTTTTTGAAGAGGTCATTACCACTCCAAGGGGAGAGTGGGTGCAACTGAAAACCAGGTTTGTTGCTCAAGGCAGTTATAAATATATCCTGATCGGGAATTTCTTTACTGATTTCAGAACTGATATTCAGCCGAACGACTTTGAAGAGAAATTTGTAAAGAAGAATCCCCATGGGAACTTTTTCAGTATTGCCAAACGCATTGCCTATTATTGTATCGATGATATTCGATTGGAAGTAGCCCGACCCGACCTTGAAGCTTCTTTAGCGTCGACTAATCAATATACTTTTGAAAATGTCCAGTTTGAAAACGGAAAAGCAATATTACAGCCAGACGCCCGGAAGGAGTTGGACCAGTTGGTTGAATGGTTGTTGAAAAACGCTTCCAAAAATGTCGAAATAGGCGGACATACAGACAATGTGGGGACTGCCCAGACCAATCAGGTATTGTCGGAGAGGAGAGCCAAGGCTGTTCATCAATACCTTGTTGAGAATGGTGTTTCACCAGATCAGGTAACGTACAAGGGTTACGGGGAATATTCACCCAAAACCACCAATGATACAGCGGCAGGCCGCCAGATCAACCGACGGGTAGAGTGTAAGATTTTGGAGTAGAAATTAGTGACGTTCAAAATCATTACTGGAAATGAATTTGTACCATATTTTGGATATATACTTAGCGCCCTTTGCGCTTTCTTCGCGTACTCCCGACATTTCATATGCATTCGAAGTGAATTCTCATTCGGGATGTCACTGCTTTCC
>QQUB01000611.1 GCA_008501835.1 Bacteroidota bacterium | reverse complement strand
TACGGTTTATCAGGAGCAGGTAATGCTTCTGAGTCAAAAGCTGGCCAACTTTACTAAAGGTCAGGCAGATATGCTGCGTAAGGGGATGGGTAAGAAAAAGAAGGATATTATCGATGCCCTATATCCGAAGTTCATTGAAGGAGGAGAATCCAATGGTCATCCCAAAGAGGTGTTGGATAAAGTATGGAAGGACTGGGAAGCTTTTGCCTCTTATGCCTTTAATAAGTCTCACTCCACCTGTTATGCTTTTATTGCTTTCCAGACTGCCTATCTGAAAGCTCACTATCCAGCGGAATTTATGGCTGCTGTTTTGACCAGAAACAAAAATGATATTACCAAGATCACTTTCTTCCTCAGAGAATGTAAGGCCATCGGTTTAACGGTTTTGGGACCGGATGTCAACGAAAGTCTTTCCGACTTTTCTGTAAATAGTGAAGGGCACGTGCGATTTGGTCTTTCGGCCTTGAAAGGAGTAGGAGAGGGACCTGTGGAAGCTATTCTGGAAGATCGGGAGAATGGTTCATTTAAGGACATCTTTGATATGATGCGAAGGCTGAATCTTCGTTCTGTGAATAAAAAGGTTATGGAGAGCCTAGTGAATGGGGGAGCCCTGGATTGTTTTGAAGGTGTTTCAAGGTCTCAGTATTTTGCCCCGTCAGAGAAGTTCGATACGCTTGTTGAACATGCTTTACGTTATGGAAATGCTTACCAAAATCAAAAAGCACAATCTTCCAACTCCCTATTTGGAGATAGTGAAGATATCATGATCCCTGAGCCTAAAATGCCTGAACAACCGCCATGGCCGCTTATTGAGGAATTGAACAGGGAGAAAGGAGTGACAGGGATTTATATCTCCGGTCATCCATTGGATGATTATCGATTAGAGATTGAGAACTTCACGACCTGTGAACTGGAAAATATTGAAAATTATAAAGCCAGACAATCCATCAATGTGGCAGGGATGTTGACAAACGCTCGTCACCTCATAAGTAAAAATGGCAATGGATGGGGCTTTTTTGAAATCAGCGATTATTCCAGTTCCATTGAATTCAGGTTGTTTGGTAATGATTATCAGAAGTATAAACATTTGCTGGAGCAAGGAAAGGTATTGTTCATTACCGGAAAATACGAACAATCCTGGAGGGGAGACGAAATGGAATTTAAAGTAAAGGAAATCAGCTTGTTGGAAGGGGTAGCTTCTGAAAAAACTGAAGCTATTACCATAAAAATTCCATTGAACAAAGTAAATCCAGAGTTGATTGATGCCATTGATAAATTATGTAAAACCCATAAAGGAAAACACCGTTTGCATATGCAATTGCTGGATTACCAGAATAAGATCAGCTTAAAGATGGTGTCTACTGACAGGAAAGTTAAGGCGGACAATGACTTTATCAAAGAAATTGCCCGATTGCAACTTGATTACAAGTTGAACTAAACGACCTTTTAAATTTAAGGAACACTTACAAAAAAAGAGGCTTAATTGATACCAATTAAAGCCTCTTTAAATGTGTGTTTGTAGATAACTCTCAAAGTTCGGTGCCGTTAAGCACCAAGATAGTGTTTAAGTAATTTACTACGGCTAGCTGACCGCAGTTTATTAATAGCTTTATCTTTTATCTGGCGTACTCTTTCACGGGTTAATCCGAACCTTTCGCCAATATCTTCGAGAGACATTGGGTGTTCAACACCGATTCCAAAGTACAATTTAATTACATCCTTTTGACGGTCCGTCAAAGTAGACAATGACCGTTCAATTTCTCTTCTCAAAGACTCAAGGTATTCAAGTTCCTGGTCTGTTTTAGGAGTACTGCTGTTCTCTAATACGTCGAGCAGGGAGTTGTCCTCACCATCCACAAATGGAGCATCCATAGAAACGTGTCTTGCTGCAACACCAAGCGTCATTTCCACTTCATTGGAAGGAATTTCCAATACGTCGGCCAATTCATCAGCTGATGGCTCACGCTCATATTCCTGCTCAAGCTCTGAAAATGCTCTATTGATCTTATTAAGAGATCCTACTTTGTTTAATGGAAGCCTTACGATTCTGGATTGTTCTGCCAGCGCCTGCAGAATGGACTGTCGGATCCACCATACGGCATAGGAAATAAATTTAAATCCTCTGGTTTCATCAAAACGCTGTGCAGCTTTGATCAATCCCAGGTTTCCTTCATTGATCAGGTCACTAAGTGAAAGGCCCTGATTCTGGTATTGTTTTGCAACAGAAACAACGAATCGTAAATTAGCTTTGGTGAGTTTTTCTAGCGCAGATTGGTCCCCTTGTTTAATTCTTTTGGCTAACTCCACTTCTTCTTCGGGGGTTAGGAGGTCTACCTTTCCAATTTCCTGCAAGTATTTTTCAAGTGACTGACTCTCACGATTGGTGATAGACTTCGTAATCTTTAGCTGTCTCATACAGTTCTTTTTCCTTTTTTAATTAAAGTTTAATTTTTAGTAGCGGGTTTTTTAAAGGCGGGAAAGAGAGATACAATACCTCGCTATGATTAAGATGGTTAGATGAATTGTTTATGAACTTGGTATGTATCTTGTTGTGCTTCTCCAATTTCTCCCTGAGTGTTATCGCGCACAAAATTAAGATAAATCCTACTAGAAGTCAAGCCCAAAATATTATTCTGTGATTTTAAAATGTACTTTTAACACAAAGAGAATTTGTTTCGTTAGAGGATTTAATACACTATTTCCTTCGTTTTTGGGTTTAAACCCATTCAGTTCCAATGTGTTCTGAATATTTACCTTGTTTAAACGTTATGTAAACTCAAATAGTTTTGTTTTTATTTCAGAAGCGTTTTCAAATCAATAAATTTGGAAAAACCATTTATTTCCTTTTTATTACGGGCAAAAGTATAATCGATGGATCGAGTAAAATATACTATGGAGTTTCTGTTTAGAGCTTCACCTAACATTTTGTACAATTTTATTACAACCCCGGCTTGCCTTGTAAGGTGGTTTTGCGATGAAGTAGATATCACACCGGGCGGAAAGTATACATTTTTCTGGAGTGGAAGTGATGAAGTAGCGGAAGTTATTGAAGATGAACCCGGTGAATTTATTCGGTTTCAATGGGAGGATGCGGATGATGATGATGAATACCTGGAATTTAAAATGGATAAATCGCCAGTTACCGGAGAAACTATTCTGCTAATCACAGATTTTGCAGATGAGGATGATTTGGATGATCAAAAGCAACTTTGGGAAACCCAGATCCAGAAACTTCGCGTAGAAACCGGTGGATAATCATTTCTTTTGTTCAACAATCAGGAAAATCGCTGCACTTAATTAGCATCCATGTCTGAAATTCTCGAGTTTTTTATCCAGCCATATCGTGGTGCGGCACCCCTGATGGTGATTCTGGAGTTTATCGCGGCTTTTTTTGGTGTAATCAGCGTTTATTTTGCCAAGAAGGAAAACATCCTGGTTTTCCCTACAGGAATAATCAGTACAGGAATTTATGTATTCCTGCTTTCCAGATGGAATCTTTACGGGGATCTTATCATCAATGTTTATTATACCATGATGAGCATTTATGGCTGGTACATGTGGAGCCGGATTATTGATAATGATCAACATATTCCCATCTCCAGATCTAATACCAAAGATCGTCTCAAAGCATTTGGTATCTTCCTGTTCACTTCTGTTTTTGTCATTGTTGTTTATCGGTATTATGATGTAATGCCCAGAGAATTTGGTTTCATGGAAAGCATAAAGTATGCTTTCTCCCATATGACCTCTGGAAGTTTAGAGGATTTTCGAAAAATCACTCCATTCCTGGATACCTTCACCACAGGCGTGTTTTTCGCAGCCATGTGGCAAATGGCCAATAAAAAAATCGAAAACTGGAATCTTTGGATCGCCGGGAACATAGTTTCCGTTCCACTTTATTTTGTAAAAGGCTATGGATTTACCGGTATCCAATATATCATATTTCTGATCCTGGCAGTTCAGGGATACAGGGAATGGCGAAGACTCCTGCTTATTAAACAACAAGATTCGCCATAATCAAAAACTCCAGCCATATCCAACAGTTCCGGTAAATTCCTGAAATGAATGGTAGTTGCTTAGGGGACTTGAACTCCAATTTTTTACCAGTCCAATACCCATTTTTACATTATGTTTTTGATAAACTTTGATGCTTCCATTAATACGAAGGTTAAAGATCCTGCTTCCGTGTTTGCTGTTGAGAAATACATCAGAATAGGAAATGGTTAATCCGATATTACCTGAGTCATTCAGTACTTTTTTAGTGATGGAAAAGCCCGGAGCGAGCGTCATGGTTTTTAATTGGCTGGTTGTCATCTGATTAATTAAAAAAGATGCGTTGAGATTCAATCCACTTTCTCTATTTGAAAAAACATATGAAATATTCCCCATAAGGAAGTTTGTGAGCTGATCCTTATTTATCACTTCATTTTCAATGCTATTGCTTTGTTGGTAAGAACCTATAAAAGAAATGCTAGAAGGCCGATTTTTTTGCTGACTGAGCTGATAGGTGGCATTCAAACTGGCCTGTTTGTTGGTTTGAACCAGATGCAATGAGTCAACTTGGATGGAAGACAAGGCAACAACACGTTGTAAATTGGTATTACTCATATTGGACATATTAATGTTGAAACTGAATCGTTTACCGGACTGAAAACCCATATTCAGGGTTCCGATGATCCTTTTTTGAGAATTTTGGGACAATGACTTCAGGTTGTTGTGTTGAATCCCTAAATTACCGTTGATGGTAACTCTATTGTTAAGGCAGGCAGTGCTCAAAGTTGCACTGTATCTTTGAAGGTCATTATTAAAGAACAAAGTACCAAGGGTTTTATATCCCGGATCAATTCGCTCCTGGCTGAAACCTATCTTTCCGAAAGGAAACTCGAGTCCAAGACTAGTTTTTAATGCCTGGAAAAAACCTGAAGAATGCCTTGGTACAAATAACCCGGCCATCCTGCTGCCAATCTTTGAATTATCTAATTCAGGGCTAAG
>QQUB01000168.1 GCA_008501835.1 Bacteroidota bacterium | reverse complement strand
GGTAAGGGTAATTTCAACACCGGACTTGGCTTTTTCGATCATATGTTGGAACAGATTGCCAAACACGGACAAATGGACCTATCCGTTGAAGTAGATGGCGATCTTGAAATAGATGAACACCACACCATTGAGGACGTAGCACTTACACTTGGAGATGCCTTCCTCAAAGCTCTGGGTTCCAAAAAAGGCATTGAACGATACGGATTTTTATTACCCATGGACGACTGTCTTGCCCAGGTGGGTATTGATTTTGGAGGAAGACCCTGGCTGGTCTGGGAACCGGAATTTAAACGGGAAAAGATCGGAGAAATGCCAACGGAGATGTTCATGCACTTTTTCAAATCCTTCAGTGACGCTTCAAAGTGCAACCTGAACATCAAAGCGGAAGGAGATAATGAACATCACAAGATCGAAGCTATTTTCAAGGCTTTTGCCAAAGCCATCAAAATGGCGGTTCGAAAAACAGACAATTATTCCATACCAAGCACAAAAGGAAGTTTATGATAGCTATAATAAAATATAATGCAGGGAATATATCCTCCGTTCAAAATGCCCTGGAACGATTAGGGTACCAAAGTATTTTAACAGATGATCCTGAGCAGATACTCTCTGCTGAAAAAGTCATTTTTCCGGGTGTCGGAGAAGCTGGATCAACTATGAAATATTTAAGACAAACCGGACTGGATGAAGTGATCCGGTCCATCAAAAACCCTATGCTTGGAATCTGCCTTGGGCTGCAACTCATGTGCCAGCATAGTGAAGAAGGAGATACACAATGTCTTGGAATTTTTGACGAAGAGGTGCGAAAATTCACGGCCACTAAAAAAGTGCCCCACATGGGATGGAACAGTTTTACCCAGATTGAAGGTCCATTGTTTGAAGGCATTCAGCCGGAGCAGGATATGTATTATGTTCACAGCTATTTTGCAGAAGTTGGAAAAGACACCATCGGCACCTGTGAATACATTCATCCTTTCAGCGCAGCAATGCACAAAGATAATTTTTATGCTACCCAGTTTCATCCTGAGAAATCTGCTGATGTTGGGGAACAACTGCTGCGTAATTTTTTGAACCTATAAATCCGTAACAACCCGTTAAATCCTTTTGTATCCGTGTTCCATTATAGAACACTGATTTAGACGGGTCTGACGGATTAAAACAGATATAAATAATGAGAATCATACCCGCAATTGATATCATCGACGGCAAATGCGTCCGACTGACCAAAGGTGATTACGATACCAAAAAAGTCTATAATGAGGACCCGCTGGAAGTTGCCAAAGCTTTTGAGGATTCAGGAATCGAATATTTACACCTGGTCGACCTCGATGGGGCTCGCTCAAAACACATCGTCAATTACAGAACCCTGGAAACCCTTGCAACACGAACAAACCTGAAAATAGACTTCGGCGGCGGGCTCAAATCAGATGAGGATATTCGAATTGCCTTTGAAAGCGGAGCCGGACAAATAACCGGGGGGAGCATTGCTGCCAAACAGCCGGAAATTTTTCTAAAATGGTTGCAAAAATATGGTCCGGAAAAAATCATTCTTGGTGCCGACAGTCATAACCGAAAAATTGCCACCGATGGTTGGATGGAGAGTTCAGAACTGGACGTTGTGGAATTCATCCAATCCTATCAGCAAAAAGGCATCCAATATGTCATCTGTACGGATATCGCCAAGGATGGGATGTTACAGGGATCTTCACAAGAATTATATGAAGAAATTTTGGACCAGGCCGATGTTAAACTGATCGCCAGTGGGGGTGTCATCTCCATCGATGAGCTTGACAAGCTAAAAGCCATCGGTTGCGAAGGTGCCATTATCGGCAAAGCCATTTACGAAGGCAAGATAAATATCACCGATCTGTCAAAGTGGATTTTGGACAATTCCTTTTAAACCATTACTCGATAAAAAGCAATATTATCCAATGATCAAAAACTACTCCGCGACCTTTGCGCCCACCTCGCGAACCTTGCGGTTAAACAACAACAAACAATGCTAAAAAAACGAATCATTCCCTGCCTGGACATCCGAGACGGACGTACCGTCAAAGGCATCAACTTCGTCGACATCCGCGACGCAGGAGACCCGATAGAATTGGCAAAAAGTTATGTCGAACAGGGAGCCGATGAATTGGTATTTCTCGACATCACCGCCACGGTTGAAAACCGAAAAACACTGGTGGAGCTCGTGAAAAAGATTGCCAGAGAGATCAATATTCCATTTACCGTTGGAGGAGGAATCAATTCCATAGAGGATGTTTCCCGAATCATAACTGCAGGAGCGGATAAAGTCAGTGTTAATTCAGCAGCAGTTAAGAACCCTCAACTCATTGCCGAGATTGCCGGCCAGTTTGGAAGTCAGTGTGCTGTGGTAGCTATTGACACAAAATTTGAAAATGGAGAATGGATGGTTTATGTGCACGGTGGCCGTACGCCTACGCCTCTCAAGACAATGGATTGGGTAAAGCAGGTAGAAGCCCTTGGGGCCGGAGAGATCTTACTGACCTCCATGAATCATGACGGCACCAAAGGAGGATTTGCTATTGACATTACCAACCGTGTTAGTCAAACCGTCAACATCCCGGTCATTGCCAGTGGAGGTGCCGGACAGATGGTTCATTTTAAGGAGGTTTTCGAAAACACGGAAGCCAGTGGTGGCCTGGCAGCCAGTATTTTCCACTTTGGAGAGATCCCCATTCCAACACTCAAAAATTATTTACAAAAAGAAAAAATACCCGTCAGATGCAAATAGATTTCGATAAAGGCAACGGCCTGGTACCGGTCATAATCCAGGATGACAAAACGCTGCAGGTCCTCATGCTTGGTTACATGAATGAAGAAGCTTTAAAGCTAACAGAAACTGAAGGTAAGGTGACTTTTTTCAGTCGAACCAAAAACCGGTTATGGACCAAAGGAGAATCTTCCGGAAACTTCCTTTACGTAAAGGATATGCAAATTGATTGCGACCAGGACACCATTCTCATCAAAGCTAACCCTGTTGGCCCCACATGCCATACCGGGTCTACCTCTTGTTTCAAAGAAGAGACACCGAAGGGGTTCCTTTACAAATTGCAGCAAAAAATAATTGACCGTATTGAAAGCGGCTCGGAAGATTCTTATACCAGTAAACTGTTTAATCGCGGTATTAACAAAGTTGCCCAAAAAGTTGGGGAAGAAGCGGTGGAACTGGTGATCGAAGCCAAGGACGATAATGATGATCTATTTAAAAATGAAGCTGCTGACCTGCTTTATCACCTGCTCATTTTGCTCAAAGCGAAAGATTGCAGCCTGGAGGATGTTGAACAGGTTCTGGTCGACCGTTCCAAATGATTGAAAAAATTTTGGGTTCGCCAAAAATTCATTATCGACGTTCTCAAAAAGACAAAGGGTAAGTTTTGCAACTTACCCTGTCTTTTTTTGTAAGGGGGGGGAGGGAGTCCAGGGGGACATTCGACTTTTAGAATGAAATTTTAAAGGGGAACAAAAAAAATAATTATTCACACAAGCTCGGTGGCCTTTCAAATTTTGTGATAAAATTGAAGGGATTAATCCAGGTTTTCAAGAATTCCCGGGCTACAACAGACCTACAACAACCTATATAAAATTGGCAGATACCTTGTAAATACTGAACTTTTTCAAATAATAGTTACTTTTACACACCTACACCCCACCTACATTTTATCAATTCACTTATTTGATTGCATATGTTACGATGGTGTATTTATTTGACAATACTTCTTACAGCAACACCTTTTGGGTTATTTTCTCAAAACACTATCCAGGAAAAAATTGACAATTTGATCAATCCTGAAAGGTCCAAAAATTCCATTTCCCCGGAACAAAGACAGATTGAAGTGGACAGTGCTCTTGCCTTATCCCGCAAATACGGTTACGCTGCAGGAGAAGTAAATGCCATGAGGGAAATCGGGAAACTCCTCAGGCTCAAAGGAAAAATGGAGGAGGCCACCAGTGTATTTTACGCTTGTATAAAAATGGCCGACTCTCTGGATCTACCGCTAGAACTTGGCAAATCTTATTTTTCTTTGGGGGATACCTTTTTCAAAACCAATCAATTTGAAGAAGCCTATGAAGCCATTATTACAGCACTTAAGTTATTTGAAAAAGAAAATAATTTTCATTGGAAAGCAGGAGCCTATAACTCCCTCGGATATATTTATATCAACCTGGGACAACCCGAACAAAGCCTTAATCATTTTAAAAAGGCTTACCATATACTCGACTCCCTGGATTCACCTGAAAAACGATCTCCGTTATTTAACATCGGATATCATTATCTGATGAGAGGAAACGCCGAAGCCGCTATTCCTTATGTTGAGGAAGGGCTTGAGGACTGCCTGGAACAAAGAGACATTCATTGCATTGCCACCAGTTATGGCAATTTGGGATATGCGTACGGACTATTGGGCAACTATGACAAATCAATAGCAAGCTACCAACACTGCATAGATACTGCCCAAAAATATAACTATCCTCACGTTCTGGCCATTACCTATAAAGACATGTCGGAAACCTATGAGAAGTTCCAAATGTCCACACTTGCTTTAAAATATTACAAAGCGCATAATGAGTTACAGGATTCCATAATCGGAGCAGAAACGAAAGCCCGAATCGCTGAGTTAAATATACAGTTTGAAGCGGAGAAAAAGGATCGCGAACTTTCCATGCAAAAGATTGAAATTGAAAATCTGCAACACCATGCCCGGTATGATCGGCTTCAAAAAATGATTCTGATCGTCGGAGGGTTGTTACTTGTGATTATTACCTGGCTCATCTACTCAAAAATGAGCGCAGATATTAAACGGCGGCGGGAGATTCACAAATTGGAAAAAGAACTCATTGCTGAAAAACTCAAAGAAGAAACCCTCGCGAAAGAAAATATTCAACAGGAATTGGATTATAAGTCCAAACACCTTACGGATTATGCCATGGAGATTGTTCAAAAAAATCAATTTCTGGAGAATCTTGTAGAAGGCCT
>QQUB01000753.1 GCA_008501835.1 Bacteroidota bacterium | reverse complement strand
AAATAATTCTATCTTTTTCTTAAACCACATTTTCAGTTCTTATTCGAGAGCTCAAATAGGAAGCAAAATTTATTTATACATTTTCTCAATTTCTTTGGAATGTTTGTCCAACAACTTATGCCGGATGAGTTTATAGGACGCAGAATATTCTCCAGTCTCAATTGACCAGTCTTCGTGACACAGGAAAAAATCGCGCATGGTTTTGAAATTAGGCAATTGGACATTTAAGCGGTTAACTTCCTCCTCAAATTTCTCACGAACCCGGATATTATGTACCATAAACTGGGGTGCCGTCCAGTGGATCTTTTCCTTTTTGCACCATTTTTCCAAAACCGAAAAATTAGGAACTATTATCCCGGTGACAAAAGGTTGCTGAAAACCAATGATCAGGCAATGTTCAATAAACAAAGATTGTTTGAAATAACTTTGTAATGGTTCCGGGGCGATGTATTTGCCTGCAGAGGTTTTAAAAATATCCTTTTTTCTGCCTGTTATTTTCAGGAACCTGGTTTCGACCATTTTACCCACATCTCCGGTTTTGAGCCAGCCGTCTTCTGACATCACCTCTTTGGTCAGTTGTGGACGATGATAATATCCTTGCATGACGTTAGGCCCTTTTACCCAAATTTCCCCTTCTCCGTTTTCATCAGGTTCGTTTATTTTCAGTTCGATTCCGGCCACCGGCATTCCAACTGTATCAAACCGGTTCATTCCCGGTTCAAAACGATTGGTGCTGATGTAGGGCGAAGTTTCAGTCATACCATAACCGCAGCGTACCCTTACCCCGGCAGCGGAAAACAATCTGGCTATGTCTGGCCTCAGGGCAGCAGCTCCGATAATGATATACCTTATCTTCCCGCCTAACCTGGATTTCCATTTATTGAGTACCAGTAAACGGGCAATCATCAACTTTAACCTGTAAAGCGGAATGAATCCTTTCTTTTCCTTATATTTTTTCCCAATTTTTATGGCCCACCGGATGACCTTTCGCTTCATCCAGTTTCTGGTATAAGCTTCTTCCTTGAGCAGGTCATACATCTTTTCCAAAACTCTGGGAACGCCCGTAAACATCGTAGGCCGTACACTTTTAATATCGGTCTCCAGATGTTCGCGATTCTGAGCAAACCAAATAGAGACCCCAAAAACCAAATAAGTGTAGGTGGAAGTCCTTTCAAAAATGTGGCTGAAGGGTAAAAAGCTTATAACTCTATCCTTATAAGTAATAGGCATCAGGGTAATGACGGATTTGATACAACTGACCACATTGTTGTGGGTAAGTACCACTCCTTTCGGCTCCCCTGAAGTTCCCGAAGTGTACATGATCGTCAGGACATCTTCGGGTTTTACCGCCCCCCTGATTTTATCCACCTCGGTCATTTCGGCCGGGGATATTTTTTTCACATCAAATCCTGGGAAGTAGCCTTCCTCTCCTGCTTTTAAATGGTAAAGTGTTAGTTTAGGAAAGCTTTTTTCGATGAATAGACTTAGTTTGTAAAACAATGCAGTGTCTGCCACCACACAGGATTTACACCCTGTTTCCGAAAGGATAAATTCGTATTCTTCTTTAGTGGAAGTGGGATGAATGGGAACAACCACTACACCCAACTGTTGACAGGCGAAGTCGAGCATCATCCACTCAGGTTTGCCCATTTTAGGAACAAAAGCAATTTTGTCCCCCTTGGAATATCCCTGCTGGTGCAGCCAGGAAGAAATGATATCCACCCTATGCTGGATTTCTTCAATAGAATAACTTACCCACCGCCCGCGCACAAAAGCATTTAAAGCCTCCTTTCCTGGATACTTAGATTGTTGATAGGGCAATATGTCGAAGACGCGGGTAAAGTCCATACTGCAAGATATTGAAAAACAGTTTTAATTCGAAATAATCTCAAAAAAGCCAAACTTTGACCCCCAATAGGTTTTTTTCGCCATAATAAAGAAAGTGTTTCTAGAGATCTCATCTCCTGGATAAAACAAAATATTGAATTTCGGGGGTAATTCTGTATCCAGTGGTTTAATAACCCTTTTTCCATCTTCAAAATTAAATTTAGCCAGCAAAAAACCTTCCTCACTTTTCGATTGCTTTTTTTCCTCTAATAATTCCATACTACCGCTAAAATAAATATCCAGGTGATTCTTGTCTAATCTCATCAAATAGGTTGGATGAGAATTGGTCCTCTTTGCAGATTGTTTTATTTTGGGAATGTAGTTTTGCCAAATTATTTGCCCATCCTTTCCAAATCTAAATACAACTAATTCATTTGAACTATAATTCTTACCATATGAATTGTTTCCATAATTAAGGTAACTGATAAAACTAGCCTCAGCTATTACAAAAAAACCATACTGTTTATCGTAAATTACTTCTTCAATTTTAAGTCCTGGAAATCCAACCCTTTTTCCTTCAGAATTTAATTTATTCTTTAACCACGGTGTTTTATTGTAATGTAAAATTTCCTCTTCTATGGGGTTAAAAACTGTTTCACTCTGATTCTCCAAATCACTATCAAATTCCACATAAAAAACCCCTTCGGATGGTTGCCTCCATTCTCTTTTATTAAAAGGAGAGGTTGCATAAAGTCCAAACACATTGACCCTTTTGTCCATGGGGAAAATTTTCAGGTCCCGGAAAAATTTATTACCATGGACAAAGTTATCCTCATCATCAAAGGCAATTTCTTTATGGACATAATTTTCATTATTTAAATGAAAATGCCAGAGGTGTCCTTTTACATTTTTAGATTTCGGCCGATAAGGCAAAGTCCTATGAGACTGAGGAGGTCCCTCAATACCGGAAACATATAAGTTTCCTTTTGCATCAAACTCCATTTGCTTGATGAAGAAATCATAGTTGTTCAGCTCCAATTTCACCTCCCGTTCAAAAGCCAGTTGCATATCATTTTCAAACATTAAAAACCGAATGTTCAGTTTTTTTCGATCAGTGGTTAATTCCTTGGTTGCGAATAACAAGAGGTCCTTATTTGAATTATTTTCAATGCGAGGATCATTAATAATAAAATAGTTTAACTCTCTATTATAAAGAAAAACTTCTCGGGACAAGTCTTCACTGACAAACTCAAATCTGGTTTCCCCGGGGACAAGGTTATCTGGATCAAATTCACAGATGACAAATTTATTTTGGGTGTTTTTTTCGTAAGACTCTCCCATAAAAAACAACTTGTCATTTAGTTTAAAGAAATCAATCATTCTTATTTCCACTCCAGAAGCTTCGATTTTTACATTTTTTGCATCAACTACTTCGAATGACTTGTTTCTCTTCTCTAATCTAAAAAAGGGCATCTTACGAGCTAATCTGAAAGAACTCTGATCTTGATATGATAAATAAAGACTGTCGCGAAAAAATATTACGTCGTTGAAAATATACTTATTGGTTTCCTGAACTTTATAATCACTCCATGTAAATTGATATTGAGCAGTAACGAAATAAGGAGTTAATACCAGCAAAAGAACAAGCTGGTTCAAATGTTTTTTTATTGTATTCATTTGTTTATTATTTTTTATTCAGGGTATTCAACAACTACAATTCATTATTACAATGTCAAGGTCTTATAATAAAGTTTTAATTGTCCATTCACTTAATCCTTGTGCCTTTAACCTCAAAAGCCGAAATCTCTTGGCTCAACATTATTCTATTTCAGTTCATATTTGAGCTTCCCATTAGGCGGATCTTCCTGCTCGACTACTTCCATGGTTTTATCAATTAGCCTCATATAGGCATCCTCCCGACTGAAAAGCTTTACGTCTTTCTCAGCTACAATCTTACTAAAATCTACTGTTGTTTCATTACAAACATCATTGGAAATAATCACGATCATTTGAGCATCTTCAAAATAGGTTTTCACCTCCGGGTCTTGAAGCATTTCCGAAATGCGATCCTCCAGGCTGGTTGTACCACAGGAACTAAAAATAATAAGAGAAAATAGAATTATCAAAGTTTTCATTTTCAAAAATTTGAGTTTAACCGTACTCGCCGAATTCATTCGGCTTGATGCACCGAATGAATTCGGTGTGTACGAAAATTACCCCCAGGCAACGAAGTGTCAAAACTATTTATAGCAGTTTACCCCTCCCCTACAGCGGAATATTCCCGTGCTTTTTCTTTGGAAGCTTCGCCACCTTGTTGGCAAGCATCGCAAAGGCAGTGATCAATTTACGACGGGTATCTTTAGGATCGATAACTTCATCGATGAAACCACGCGATGCCGCTCTGTATGGATTAGCAAATTTATCCTGGTATTCCTGTTCTTTCTCAGCGAGGAATTTTTCCGGATCATCACTTGCCTTGATCTCCTTGCGAAAAATAATCTCTGAAGCACCCTTCGCTCCCATAACTGCAATCTCGGCAGTGGGCCATGCGTAATTCATATCGGCACCAATGTGTTTGGAGTTCATCACATCATAAGCACCTCCATAGGCTTTTCTGGTAATCAGGGTAATTCTTGGAACAGTAGCTTCGCTGTAGGCAAACAGTAACTTGGCTCCATTGGTAATAATACCGCTCCATTCCTGATCCGTCCCGGGTAAGAAGCCAGGAACATCAACAAGGGTCAAAATAGGGATATTGAAACAATCGCAGAATCTGACAAATCGAGCGCCTTTCTTAGAACTCTCTACATCCAGTACTCCGGCAAGGCTTACCGGCTGATTTCCAACCACTCCAATGCTTCGTCCACCGAGACGTGCAAAGCCTACGATGATATTTTCAGCAAATTCCTCCTGAACCTCCATAAAGCTTCCATCATCAACGATCCCGTCAACTACTTCCCTCATATCGTAAGGGTGATTACGGTTTTCAGGAACAATGTCCCTTAGTTCAGGCCTTAGTTCTTCTTCGAATTCAAAAGGCAAATCCGTTGGTTTTTCTTCGCAATTCTGAGGCATATAACTCAATAGTTGCTTCACCTTGGCCAGACAATCCAGATCGTTCACCGCAGTGACATGGGTAACTCCTGATTTGGTAGCATGCGTTTTGGAGCCACCTAA
>QQUB01000588.1 GCA_008501835.1 Bacteroidota bacterium | reverse complement strand
AAGTGGCGGCTGGACTGTAAACGGCAGCGACGCTACACAGGTAATTCCATGTCTGTTACAGGGACAGAGTGTAACTTTATGTATCAAGCTTCAGATCGATGCTACCTTCCAGGGTACAAGCCTTGTAAATAAAGCAGAGATTACAGAAGATGATGGTGACGATGTTGATTCAGATCCTGAGACTGGAGATGATGTTGATGAAGATGGCGACGGCGACGGCGATGACGATGATGAGGATGAAGAAGAGATCCCGGTTGAACAAACCTATGATCTTGCATTGACGAAGACGTTGACAACAGCCGGGCCATTTGAGCAAGGTAGTGTGGTTAGCTATGACATCGTAGTTACCAATGAAGGAAGTTTGAATGCTACGAATATTGAAGTTACAGATCATATTCCAACAGGCATGACTTATGTAAGTGGCGGCTGGACCGTAAATGGCAGCGACGCTACACAGGTAATTCCAAGTCTGTTGCAGGGAGAGAGTGTAACTTTAAGTATCACACTTCAGATCGATGCTACTTTCCAGGGTACAAGCCTTGTAAACAAAGCAGAGATTACAGAAGATGATGGTGACGATGTTGATTCAGACCCTGAAACGGGCGATGATGTCGATGAAGACGGCGACGGCGACGGAGATGACGATGATGAGGACGAAGAAGAGATCCCGGTTGAACAGACCTACGATCTTGCGTTGACGAAGACGTTAACTTCAGTTGGGCCATTTGAGCAGGGCGACCTCGTGAGTTACGACATTGTAGTTACCAACGAAGGAAGTCTGAATGCTTCAAATATTGAGGTTACAGATCATATTCCAACAGGCATGACTTACGTAAGTGGCGGCTGGACCGTAAATGGCAGCGACGCTACACAGGTAATTCCAAGTCTGTTGCAGGGAGAGAGTGTAACTTTAAGTATCACACTTCAGATTGATGCTACTTTCCAGGGTACAAGCCTTGTAAACAAAGCAGAGATTACAGAAGATGATGGTGACGATGTTGATTCAGACCCTGAGACTGGAGATGATGTTGATGAAGATGGCGACGGCGATGGAGATGACGATGATGAGGACGAAGAAGAGATCCCGGTTGAACAGACCTACGATCTTGCGTTGACGAAGACGTTGACTTCAGCGGGTCCATTTGAGCAAGGTGATTTGGTCAGCTACGACATCGTAGTTACGAACGAAGGAAGTCTGAATGCTTCAAATATTGAGGTTACAGATCATATTCCAACAGGCATGACTTATGTAAGTGGCGGCTGGACCGTAAATGGCAGCGACGCTACACAGGTAATTCCAAGTCTGTTGCAGGGACAGAGTGTAACATTAAGTATCACACTTCAGATCGATGCTACCTTCCAGGGTACGAGCCTTGTGAATAAGGCGGAGATCACAGAAGATGATGGTGATGATGAAGATTCTGATCCGGAAACGGGCGATGATGTCGATGAAGACGGCGACGGCGACGGAGATGACGATGATGAGGACGAAGAAGAGATCCCGGTTGAACAGACCTACGATCTTGCGTTGACGAAGACGTTGACTTCAGCGGGTCCATTTGAGCAGGGCGACCTCGTGAGTTACGACATTGTAGTTACCAACGAAGGAAGTCTGAATGCTTCAAATATTGAGGTTACAGATCATATTCCAACAGGCATGACTTACGTAAGTGGCGGCTGGACCGTAAACGGCAGCGACGCTACACAGGTAATTCCAAGTCTGTTGCAGGGACAGAGTGTAACATTAAGTATCACACTTCAGATCGATGCTACCTTCCAGGGTACGAGCCTTGTGAATAAAGCTGAGATTACGGAAGATGATGGTGACGATGTAGATTCAGATCCTGAAACGGGCGATGATGTTGATGAAGATGGCGACGGCGACGGCGATGACGATGATGAGGATGAAGAAGAGATTCCGGTTGAGCAGGTATTTGACCTTGCGTTGACGAAGACGCTGAACGGTTCAACTACATTGCCAATCTATCCTGGAGGAACGGTAACCTTCGATATTGAAGTTACTAATCAGGGATCGCTTGATGCTACGAATATTGAGATTACAGATTACAAGCCAGATGGATTGACTTTGGCAGATGCCAACTGGACTCAATCCGGATCACTAGTGACCAGAACGATTGCCAGTCTGGCACAAGGAGCTTCAACAACGGTTTCCATAACCTTTACTGTTGATGCAGATTACCAGGGTGGTGATATTGTAAACTACGCGGAGATCAGTGATGCTACCAATGCGCTTGGACAATCAGATGTAGATAGTACACCAGATCAGGATAATACCAACGATGCCGGCGGTCAGCCAAATTCACCGGCTGATGACTTCACAGATGGTGACGGAACAGGTACTCCTGGTGATGGAAATGCTGCTACGGACGAAGATGATCACGATCCTGCATTGATCACAGTTGATCCTTTGATCGATCTGGAACTTGAGAAGTCAGTAAGTGATTTGACACCTACGGTAGGTGATGTGATAACCTTTACGCTCACCGTTACCAACCAGGGTCCAAGTATTGCTACAGTAGTAACGGTAGTGGATCAAATCCCTGACGGTTACAGCAATATTGAAAATGTCAGTGGAGGTGGACATATCGCAGGTAGTGCAATTGTTTGGGATAACCTTACTATAGGAGTAGGAGAGACCCTTACATTTACTTACGATGTAACTGTTGAAGCAGAGGGTAGTTATTTGAACTGTGCTGAGGTTGTTTGGGCCAACGAAACGGATATTGATTCCACTCCAAATAATGGAGTAGATACGGACGGTGATGGTGAAACGATCAACGACGATGGTGATGAAGATGATGGTGATTGTGAAGAAGTTGATCCAGAACCACTCATCGATCTTGAATTGGAGAAAACTGTCGATAATTCAACACCAAATGTTGGTGCCAATGTGGTATTTACCCTTACGGTAGTAAACCAGGGGCCAAGTACAGCAACAGGTGTGGTCGTTAACGATCAATTGCCAAGTGGATTTGCTTTCGTAGGATCCAACGGAAATTACGATCCGGCAACAGGTGATTGGGTTATTGGAACCCTTGAAGAAGGGCAGACAGTTACATTGAATATTGTAGCTCAAGTTCTCGCGGACGGAGTTTACAATAACTGCGCTGAGGTAATCGCAGCTGATCAGAATGATATTGATTCTACACCAGGAAATGGAGTAGACACAGACGGTGACGGTGAAACCAACGATGATGATGGCGATGAGGATGATGGTGATTGCGAACCGGTAGAGCCAAACCCGGTCATTGACCTTGAATTGGAGAAATCTGTAAGTGAAAATTATGGATTCCCGGGTGATCAGATCGTGTTTACGGTTGAAGTGAATAATAACGGACCAAGCGATGCTACAGGTGTCGTGGTGAATGATCTGCTGCAAAGTGGTTTCACTTATGTAGATCACATCGGTGATGATTATGATCCGGTGTCTGGTGTTTGGAATATTGGTGACCTGGCTGCAGGAGAGACTGTTGTACTCGATATGATTGTTACCATTAACAGTACAGGAAGTTATGACAACTGTGCTGAGATCGTAGCGGCTAACGAGGATGACATTGATTCTACACCAGGAAACGGTATCGATACAGATGGTGATGGTAATACAATTGATGATGAAGGAGATGAAGATGACGGAGATTGTGAAGAAGTAGGAGTATTCTGCGATGTGACAGCAACCATCCTCAGTGTGGATTGCGAGATCAATGATCCTACAGATTTGACAGATGATTCCTATACTTTCACATTCACAGTGAGCGGATCTGGAATCGGAAACAGCACAGGATGGTCACATAGTATTGATTACCTTGCACCTGGGCCATATCCATATGATACACCAATTACGGTAACTGTACCAAGTGTGGATATTGACGTTTTTGGTCAGGTATGGGATTACGCACTGAATACTTGTCGTGATGATATTTGGGTGGAAGCTCCGGGACCGGAAGATTGTGAAGGTGATTGCATCTTTGGTGAGATCCTCACGCAGAACTTCGTTTGTAATGATAACGGAACTCCAGGTGATCCATCAGATGATTATTATACCTTCCAGTACACTGCTACCAGTCTGTTTGGTGAAAACTGGACAGCTAGCATGAACGGACAACCGCTGGGTAACCTTGGTCAATATGGAATTTTCCAGACCTCACCAGCATTTGCTCCTGGTACAACGGTAGAAGTTTACATTGAAGACACAGAAGATCCTGATTGTAATGGTACCATCACTGTGACCATTCCGGAAGAAGTTTGTTCAGAGGAATGCACAGTACATACTGAGGTAGGGGATGTGGTTTGTGATCCAAATGGTACATTAACGGATGGTTCTGATGACTTGTTTGTGTTCACTGTTGAGATTACCGGAAACCAAACAAGCGGAGTTTGGGAGGATAATTATGGAAATACAGGAAGCATTCCTGGATCATTTACCTATACCTTCCCAATTGCTGACGGACCAGTAACCATTGCGATTTGGGATGTTGAGGATGAGAGTGGAGTTGATTGTGAAATGTCAATCTTTACGGTTGATCCTCCGCAAGAAACTTGTTCTGATCAGTGTGAGGTTTCTGTTGCATTGATCGGAGATCCGGAATGTGATGATAACGGTACACCTTCCGATCCTGCTGACGATCAGTATTCATTTACATTGAATGTAACTAATGTAAATAATGCAGGTACAACCTGGACGGCTACCTTGATCGATGGAACAGTATTAGGGTCTGGTGTTTATGGTGCAAATGTTGAATTCGGACCATACAATATCGGAAACGGTAATCCACTGACAGTATTCGTGACTGCAGATAATGACGATGAGTGTACGGATCAGATTACGATCATACCTCCGTCAGACTGTTCACCAGAATGTAACATCAACGTGGTGCAGACTACTTCACCGGTTTGTTACGACAATGGTACAGAAGCAGATCCTACGGATGACTACTGGAACTTTGAAATCGAAGTTACCGGAAACAATACTTCCGGAGGATGGACTGCCACAGATAACCTTGGTAATAACTACGGAGGCGCTTATGATGTAAGTACCGTGATCGGTAACTACAATTCTCAAGTGACTTCAGTGACGCTTACCATCGTTGATGCGGAAGACCCTGAATGTATTACAACCATTACGGTTGATGCTCCTGAAATGCCATGTTCTGATGAATGTGCCATCGAGATCACTGTACTGGATGTTTACTGTGATGATAATGGTACACCTTATAATGGTGGCGATGATCAATACTTCGCGATCATTTATGTGACAGGATTTAATACCAGTGGACAGTGGGTGATCGCTGGAGATGATACACCTCACGGTTACGGACCTAACAATACGGTGATCCTGCCAATGGGTAATGCGAATACAGATATTCCAGTGGCGATTTCAGTACACGACCTGAATGATCCTTCATGTGAAGCTTCGACCTTCGTAACTTCACCGGGACCATGTGATGAGTGTGGAATTGAAATAGTACTTGGAGACACTGTTTGTGATGATAATGGAACAGCTACTCCTGCCGATGATACTTACACAGTTGATGTAACGGTTGTTTGTTTGAATAACTGTAGTGCATTTGGCTGGACGCAGGTAGGCGGTCAGGGGCTGACAGGGCAGTATGGTGAAGTGGTTACTTTCGGACCATTCTCCGTGTACGACGAACCAACGATCGAGATCGCGGATCAGACGATATTCCTGAGTTGTAGAGATGAGGTAGAACTCGTTTCTCCGGGACCATGCTCTGAGCCTGATGATTGTGAATTGACTGTAGAATTAATGAATGTTCGTTGCAGTAATAACGATACACCATTTGATCCTACGGACGACTACACTGAATTTATGGTAGAGATCTCCGGTGAGGGGGGCAGCGGTTGCTGGACTTCCAATACCGGTCAGACAGGAACCTACGGTCAGTACTTCTTCATTTATCCTGCGAATGGACAGCTGAATACGCTGGTACTCACAGATTGTGAAAATCCTGATTGTCAGACGAGCATTGAGCTTGAGTCTACGGATCCTTGTTCTACCGGCGATTGTGAGATCTCAGCAGTACTGCTCGATAAGCATTGTGAGCTGAACGGAATGAACGATCCTGAAGATGATACAACGGTATTTACGGTTCTTGTGACCAGTACTTCAGGTACTGTTTGCTGGACGGACGGAATTGGAGGTAGCGGATCATTTACTTCCGGTATTATCCAGACGTTTGAATATCCTTCAAATGGTGATGTAGTTACGCTGACTTTCTTCGATTGTGAAAATGAAGATTGTTTGACAACCATCTCAGAGCAGACATTTATTGAACCATGTAATGTTTGTCAGACCGGTGTTGATCTTGTCGATATCTGGTGTGATGACAATGGTACTTCTTCAGATCCTGCTGATGATGTGTTCTACTTCTCATTGACCATTGCAGATACGTTGGGTAACCAGGGTGCAACATGGCACACAGAAGGATTGCCGGTTGAACAGACAGGAGAATACAGTTTCGAAACAGTTTATACTTTCGGACCATTCCTGATTGCTGACGGACCTGCAAACTTTGATATACTAAGTGACCTGACAGATGATTGTCCGATTGTGGTGCTTGTATCACCACCGGCAGCATGTTCATGTGGACTTACAACGGAAATAGAAAATGTTGAATGTAACCCTGACGGTTCGTACACGGTGACCATTACAACCGACAACGGACCAAGTAACGGATGGTTTGCAGAAGTAGACGGAGAATCTGTAGGATTCGGATTCTACCCTGCTACCGAGACCTTCGGGCCATTCTTCGGAGTTACGGAAATTGAATTCTACGACTTTGGTGATGAAACCTGTAGTGATGTAATTGTCATTGATCCGGCTGATTACTGTGGTGATTGTAACCTTGTTCCTTTAGTGGAAAATGTTACTTGCCAGGATAACGGTACGCCGAACAATCCAGATGACGATTATTACACCTTCGATCTGACAATCACCGGTGGTGCCGGTGCCGGATGGAACTCCCCGATTGGAAGTGGAGTATACGGTGTAACCTACACGTTCACATCAGAAGACGGAGAGAATACGAACTTTAATGTATACGATAGCGACGATCCAAACTGTGGAGTCTCTGTTTTCGTACAGTCACCAACACCTTGTGAAGGTGAACCTTGCGTGATCGAAGCAGTTGAGGTGGTAGATGTGATCTGTAATGATAACGGTACTCCTGGACAGGGAGAAGATGACTACTACACTGCCGTAATTACGGTAACTGCAGAGAATCCTGGCGCCGATAATACCTGGGTAGCTACCTGGGAGGGTGGACAGGCCAGCGGTAACTACGGAGACCCAGTGGAAGTAGGACCATTCCTTGGTGAGATCGTTGTGACTATTGTCGACAATAATATACCAGAGTGTAGCGAAGTAATCACCATCACTCCTCCTGAATTGGAGGTTGAATTCCCGGATGATATCACCGTAGTGGTTGATCTGGATGGTGAAGAACATCAGCTGTACTGTACAGATGTAGACTTTATCCTGAACAGTGAATTGAGCCTTCAGATTACCGGCTTGCCGGAAATTGATGAGTGTGGATTTATCTCATTCAATTTCTCAGATGAGTTTGTTGAAGGTACAGATTGCGAAGGTAGTTTGATTATCAGAACATTCACCGTTTACGGTATCGGAGACGTAACTGTAGAAGGTGTTCAGCAGATCATTATCAGTCTGCCGGATGTGAATGATGTTATCGAAGTACCGGATGCAAATATAGATTGTACGGAAGCCTTCGAGACGGATGAGAACGGTAATCCTGCTCCTTCATTGACCGGATACCCGACCTTCGAGACTTACCTCGGATTGGAGGATGTTGATCTTGAATTCTGTGGTCTCGAAGCGACTTACGAAGATGAAATTACTTCTGATTGTTCAAGCTCTTATGTAATCACAAGAACCTGGACGATTGTTGATCCATGTACTGGTGACGAAGTGGTATTCATCCAGACGATCACCGTTACAGCTGAAAATGGCGGCGGACTGGTAGTTGAGTGTCCATTGGATACACACTTCTGTCCGATCATCGAAGAGGATATTATGTTGTTCACAACAGATCCTTGGGTATGTACGGGAACTGTAGAAGTGCCAATGCCGATCGTTTCCGGTGGCGTATGTTCTTCACCTGATTTCTCATGGACAGCGATCACAGAGATCTGGACACTTGATGAGTCTGAACAGATTGCATTGCTGTTGCCAGGAGATGACAGAACGTTGTTTGACATTCCGGTTGGTGACTACATCGTCCGTTACATCGTGACTGATGATTGTGGAGTGACTTCTACGCTGGATTGTTACTTCCGCGTGATGGATCTCGATAATCCGGTACCTGTTTGTGATGATGGATTGAATATCTCACTCGGTGGATTTGGATTGGCAAGAGTTTATACCTTCCAGGTAGATAACGGCAGCTACGATAATTGTGGAATCGACAGCATCATGCTGCGAAGAGAATTCACACGCGATCCAATGACCTGTGACACGCTCCTTGAGCCGGTATGGTCAGATTGGGGAGAATTTGTTGAATTCAACTGCTGTGATGCCGGATTATATGTGACCGTTCAGATGAGAGTGGTTGATATTTATGGAAATGAGAACTTCTGCTGGACAGAAGTACTTGTTGAAGACAACACATTGCCACTGTGTTACGGATTGGAAGATGTGTCTGTAGGTTGTGATGAGTTGCCAATTGACTTCGATGCACATAGCTTGAGCCAGTTGAGTACCTTGTTCGGTGATCCGATTGTAGTGGATAACTGTTCTGCGGAGACCATTGAGTACGATCCGATTGTGAACTTGTCTGATTGCGGTGAGGGGACTATTACCCGTCGCTTCCAGGCAGTGGATGCAGTAGGCAACTACTCCATGGGTATATTCGAACAGGTAGTTACCATCATTGGTGGTACCCAGTACGAGGTGAAACTGCCAATGGATACGGAGACTGATTGTATCGATAATGCATACACTGTTGAATTATATCATACAGGATGTGATTCCATAGTCGTAACACACGAAGATGTATTCCTGCCTGTAGAAGGGGAAGAATGCTACAATGTGATGCGTACTTACCATATCATTAACTACTGTGAGTGGGATGGAATTTCAGATCCGATCAATATCAGTCGCGATGAAGATTGTGACGGTGTTGAAGGAGAAGAGCCTGTATGGATCATCAGAACTTCAGATACGACATTTGTTGATGCAGACAGCCTGTATTACAATATGATGCCAATGGCCGGTACGAAAGGAACCGATTGCGACGGCGATACGAATCCTGAAGGATACTGGAGAATTACAGAATCTACAGGATACTGGACGTACACTCAACACATTGTGATCCATGATACGATTGCACCGGTTGTAGTGTTTGATATCCCGGCACCATTCTGTACGGATTCCGTAGAGTGTGAAACAGAGATTCTGTATCCATTCTCAGTATTGGAGAACTGTATTGCTGATGACCTGACGATTCGCATCTTCCTGGATGCAGGAGCTGATGGTACGGTCGATGCAGACCTCACAGATGCCGGAATCCTTGAAGGAAGTTATCCGGATTATGTATTGACGGGTAGCTATCCGATAGGAACACATAACTTCGAGCTGGCCCTTGATGATGGCTGTGGAAATACGGTGACATCCATCCTGCCATTCGAGGTAGTGGATTGTTACATTCCTGAGATCGTTTGTTACAGCGGATTGATGGTTGCACTGGAAGCAGTCGAACCTGCAGTGGACGTAGACGGTGATGGTGACCTTGATGATGGCATGGCCATTGTGGAGGCAACACAGTTAGCATCATGCTTGTTCGAGGATTGTTCAGCACCGCTGAGATTCTCTGTGAACAGGATTGGTGTGACACCACATCCGGATTCTACGGAAGTAGTACTCACTTGCGATGACCGTTACAGCATTACGCTGGAGGTTTACATGTGGGATAGTGCTTACAACCCATATGCAGTACAGCCTGACGGTACCATTGGTGGTCCAAACTGGGATGATTGTGAAGTACTCGTATTTGTTCAGGATCCTGATGGCGTATGTCCGGACTGTGATGATCTTGCGGATCTTACAGGACTTGTAACGACATTACAGAACAAGCCGATCGAAAATGCATTTGTGACATTGAACGATGCAACTACTCAATCTTTCATGGCTGAGTCTATGACAGATTCCGTAGGAGGATATGAATTCACAGATGTGGAAGTTGGCGGAGATTATGATATCTCACCTGAGTTGGATGAGAATTATCTGAACGGAGTAACGACTATGGATCTGATCGTGATGCAGCAGCATATGCTGGGAAGTAACACGATCGCATCTCCATACCTGTTGCTTGCAGCGGATGTAAATAACTCAGGTTCGATCACCGTGCTTGATATGATTGAGATCAAGAAACTGATCCTCGGACAGATTTCCGAATTCTCTGAAATGCCAAGTTGGATATTCATTCCGAAATCATATGTATTCCCGGATGCTTCCAACCCATGGCTCGAGGAAATTCCGAATATGATCACGCTTGAAGATCTTCAGGATTGTACCAGCGGTCTGGATTTCTGGGGAATCAAGATGGGTGATGTTAATATGACTGCAGATCCGTCATTTGGCGGTGGCATAGAATACAGAAATCAATCTGAAAAATTCAGATTCGGAGTAATTGACCAGGCTGTTGAGCCTGGTCAGGAGTACACGATAACCTTTACGGCGCCGGAACTGGCTACCATCAGAGGTTATCAGTTTACCCTGAATTTTGATAAACAGGTGCTTGATTTCGTAAGTGTTGAAGAAGGAGTGGCTAAAGTTGATAATTTCGGTTTCGACTTTATTGATAGAGGACTTATTACAACAAGTTGGCATATTTCCGATGGAAATACTATCTTTGTTGGTAAGGACAATATTCCGGAAATGTTCCAATTGACTTTCCGGGCCAAAGAATATGCCTCTAGCCTCAGTAAATTGATTCGTACCAGCTCTGATTTCACTCCAATGGAAGCTTATGGAGTAGATGGAATGATGCTGGGAGTTGATATTCAATTTAACACCCCCTTCAATCAGTTAACGGAAACAGGATATGGTTTTGAGTTATACCAGAACACTCCTAATCCGTTCGCGCAAAGTACTGTTATCGGGTTTGAACTGCCATACGCGGCAGAGACTACTTTGATAATCAGAGATATTTCCGGAAGAGAAATCAGTCGAATTTCAGGTAGCTATGATATTGGTTACAACGAAATTACACTGGAGAAAGGCAGCTTGTCAAGCGGGGTTTATTACTATACCCTCACTACCGGCGAGTTTACCGCTTCCCGGAAAATGATTGTGAACGAATGATCTGAAAAGATCTGAAGATATTTAACTTGTAAATTTGTTTCATGTGAAGAAGGGGCGGAGCAGTTAGTTCTGCTTCGTCCCGTTTTTTTCTCCTTCCCTTACTTAAATTAAAAATTGCTCATTGGATATTACTTTCTCCTGAGCATTATCGCTTTCCTTTCAGTAATTGCTGATCAGGAATAGCTAAATGCCATAGTACATCCCTTGTTTTTACACACTGACCAGTAGGATAATTCGCGTGTAAGATGAGTCTTGATCTTTGATAATTTCATCAGGTCAAAATTCTAACCTAATGCCCTCACTGGTTTAAAACCCATGAAGTGTAAACTTCAGGTTATGTCCCTTTTTAGCTTGAAAAATGCCGGCGGAAGACATTCCGTCGGCATTATTTATTAGGATAAGTGTTTGTCCCCTAAAGTATCTTAGGTCGCATGTAGGTTAACCATTTCCACCTCCACCATTTCCACCTCCACCGTTTCCATTTCCGCCATTTCCACTTCCGCCATTTCCACTTCCGCCATTTCCACTTCCACCATTTCCACTTCCACCATTTCCGCTTCCACCATTTCCACTTCCACCGTTAGGGCAATCTCCGTTGTTTCCATTGCCACCATTTCCGCTTCCGCCGTTAGGGCAATCTCCGTTGTTTCCGTTTCCACCATTTCCGTTTCCACCATTAGGGCAATCTCCATTGTTTCCGTTTCCGCCGTTTCCGTTTCCACCATTTGGACAATTGCCATGATGCCCGTTACCATGTGGTCCCATTCCTTCATTGCCAAAGGGGCAGTCTCCGTTATTCCCGTTGCCTCCTGAGCCTCCGTTCCCCTGGGTGAAGCACAAACTACCACCACGCTCTCTTGGAGTAGAAATTATTTCATTGAGTAATTCTTCGCTGATGTATTGAGCCTGGTAGGTTGTTTCAAGTAAGGAAATTTGTTTTGTAAATGCACGCAGGTGATTACGAGAACCTCTGACTAATTCGTTGAAGACGGCTAAAATGTCTTCATTGTTTATTTGTTCGTTTAGTTGCATCAGGTCAAAGATGTCTACATCCTCAATAGTTGCCCCTGCGATAAACGCCTCACCGATACTCTGACTACCCTGGTCCAATAAAGTATTGTACAGGTTTTGGAGGTCCTGGTTGGTGAAAACGCCATTTTCATTTTCTCCGATAGGGTTGGAGATGTCATACTTTTGCAGAAGGCAAATAATGGCGTTCATATGCCTGTTCTCTGCCTTGGCAATATTGGTGAAGACTCTGTGACCCCATAATTCACTTAATTCCAGGTAGATATCACGGGCCATTTTTTCCTCTTCAACCATCAAAAGTAGAGCCTCTACTTCCTCAGCAGACAGTTCCTCAAATGGGTAATTATTGGTAATGCACTCACATTGTCCCTGTTGCGTAGTTATGGTAACGGTTTCACTTCTGAGATCCGTTATTTCATCTGTGAGTTCACTGTTGTCGACGCCTGCAATTTCTGTCTGACATTGAGTGGTGAACAGAGCAAGAGACGCTAGTATTACCAGTGCGCTTAAATTTTTCAAAAATTGAATGGTCATAACCGTTATTTTTTAGCGTAGTTAAAATGAATATTTGATTGTTTTCAAGGTCTACTACGCGACCGGTTATTGTTTCTTTCACTTTTGGAGAAAAATTTAATTATCGGGTAAAGAGAAATACTATTTTTTCAAAAATTAGTATTTCTCAAACAAGCAACTGGAGCAAAGCGACATCCCGGCATTTTATGCTGCGGACAGGTTCCCGTACACGAAGTGTCGGGGCAGTAACTAATTCTGCTGCCCCCTTCTTTGGTTACGATTGCCAGGGCCACCCCAGGGGCGAATTTCATCAGCCCGGAATTTATTGTCTTCTACTATTTGTCCAACCAGTTTGATCATCTCTCCTGGTTCAAGCATGATCCTTGGTGGGATAAAAGCATCTTCATAGAAAACAACCCAGATTTTTTCATTGAAATCAGTTAATTCAAAACTATTGGAGTTTGTTTTGGAAATTGTACCGGACAGAAAACCCTCATCAGGTTTCATCCAGGTCTTGATCTTTTTTTCTTGTATGCTTTCGTACAATGCAACATTGACTGCGAAGGCATTTTCTAACCTTTCGGCTCCTCCTCCTATAAAAAACAAGGTTCCCAGAAGTATACTTAAAGCAGTCGAGATTCCAACCAGTCGGGATACGGTAAATTTATAACCCTTTTTGGAGTGCTGGATGCTGAATATGGCCAGTATCAAAAAGGTTACCAGGGAGATGATCCAGAAAAATGGAAGCAAGCCAAGAAAAAATTCTAATCTCGAATGGGACATATGGGAGAGAAGATCAAACTCTGACTGTTGAATACTGAATAATACGATTGAAAAAGCCAATGCTCCGAAAATTACAGCAATGGAAAAAACCGCCCACAGGGAAACGTTTTTCAAAACGAATTTCCAACGCGGAATAGGTTGAATATTTTCAGATTTTATTTTCTCCAGGATCTTCTTTGAATTGTCCATTACTTTGTTTTTTAAGACCAGGAAAAGTTTTCCTTTCCGCCTTGTTGAATAAATGCCTTTTTTGCCCTGTTGATCCTTGTAGCAACAGTGCCTTCAGGAATTTTTAAAACATCGGATATTTCCTCATAACTCATCATCTCCAGAAATTTCAGCACGAGTATTTCTCTGTATTTCAAGGGTAATTTTTGAAGTGTTTTATTGATCTTGGCCGTGTTGTCAGAAAGTTCATTTTCTTCTCCGAAGGTGTTGTCCTCCAATGAGGAAATATCTTCCGGAAGTTCCAACGTTTGGGATTTACCATACGAAGTCTTTTTTCTCCAGAAAGAGACTGTTTCATTATGTACGATACGATAGATCCAGCTGGATAATTTCAGGCTTTGATCAAAATCGTTCAGGTTGCGCCAGATTTTAATGAATGCCTCCTGTAAGATATCCTCGGATTCTTCCCTGGAGGAATAAGAAATGCGTTTAATGTAGCGAAGTAGTTTCGGTTCATATTTGTTATACAAACAAGCAAAATACTCCACATCCTGCAAAGATTTTTGGACAATCTCCAGGTCGCTGAGTTCTTTACATATTTGTTCTGTAACGTGCATTAATGAACCCTCTTTTGGTTAATCTAATAATATCAAGTCATAAATGTTAGCACCTAAATCTGTAAATATTTTACCCCTCTATTTCCCGTGGTGAATATTTTTATTATGATGATTGAAGTTAAGATATTTCCTGTCAAAGATGATGCTTCTTGTATTGAGTTTTAATTTTTTTTTTCAAAAATGAAAGAAAATCCAATGGTCTGCGTAGTACAAATTGAAAAGCAGCCCAAAGACGCGCTGTTGATGTTAATTGATCACAAAAAATTAAAGTTATGAAACGTAAATTTAGGATGGGATTACTCCATTCTTTAATGGTGTTTTCTTTGATGATTTTAATGGGGGTGGGAACATCTTATGCACAGACAGGACAAGGTAACAATAATACCCAGCGATTTACACAATGTGACAGAAACGGAGACGGATTTATTAGTAACACGGAATGCCAGAATGTCAATTTTGCCAATTTTGACCGGAACGGTGATGGTTTGCTCAACCGAAATGAATACCGTAAACTAAGGCAGCAACAAAATAATTTTCAAAAGGCAAATCGTAATGCTAACAGATCCAACAGAGGTCAGGGTATGAACAGGGGGACAGGAAATGCACAGAGACAAGGCTTCAGAAATCCTCAAGGTAATGGGCAAAGACTCAGAGATGGTAGTTGTGGCAATACTCCGAGGAATACTGGTAACCGTTCTGGTAACGGACGTGGAAGGCGAGGTTAATTTGGAATTTAACTGTGAGATAATTTAGTATAAATTTTTTGATTTAAAGAGAGGTGCCTTCCATTGAAGACACCTCTTTTAATTCAGACTATAACATTGCCTCAACATTAATCATGCTGAGGCAATTGTTGCCTAAAGATGAACAACCTTTTTGGTCTGAATGTGACCGGTTGTCTTGTTTAAAACCTTCAAATAATAAACACCTTTGGAAAACGAATTCAGGTCCAGCTCCAGCACCGGCCCTGAAACATTATCCAGAGACAGCATTATCCCTCCCCGGGAGTCAAACAGCTGAATTTTATTCAAACCCAACTCATACAAAGAACCAAATCGCAGGGTAATGTTTCCATTGGTTGGATTTGGAAAAACAGTCAATTCATTATGTTCGGTTCCTTGTTTAGGCAGATCATCCTGAATATCTTCCGGTTCTTCAATTACGGCCAACTGCTCGTGCTCTCCTCCTCCCATTTCAAATTCCCCGGTACATCCCTCAATATAGAGATGGGAATGGGAGCCGTTATGGGAATGAAATCCGGCTTCCAGGCGTACAATGTTTCCTGCGTGATACTGAGCTGTAGCCCCTGAAAAAATATTATTCAAAGCAGTAATGCTGTTTTCTGCCTGATGCTGATCAAGAACAAACACATCATCTGTAATGGTCAGGTCAAAAGGACAACAAGTAGTCAGGCAGGCACCGTTGGCAACACTGTTTCGAATTACATTTCCTGGCTGCGGGCCGAATCCAAGGTTGAAGTTGATGCCGACACTCTGCCAGTGACAATAACTCATGATGGTCCCACCTCCGGATGGATATCCGGGGATATCGCAACCTCCTTCGGTATAATCCGCACAACCATCTATCGCTGTACTATTACCGTTCCAGACACAGGCATGCGTGTGACGGGAACCGTATAAATGGCCTAATTCGTGAGTGAAAACCTGTACCGTCCACGAATAAGTCGGTACATTTTGAAAAGTAGCATTTATACCTGAATAACACATGCTTTGCGCACGGACAGGGTTGCAAATTCCATTGAATCCCGCAGCAATTCCACCACCTCCGGCATAACCGATCAGTTGAGCCAAATCGCCATCCCATTCTGTCCGGAAAGCCTGAAATTGACTTAGAATGGTTGAGGTTGAAGAGGAAGTATATGGACTTGCTGAGTTCCAGACAAAAATTTCCGAGATCACTTCCGTAATATTTTCATTCTGGTACAAAATGGCGCTTTGATTAAAAATGGCTGTAGCATAATTCGCAGCGGCCCCAACACTTCCGAAATCATTGGTAATGTCTTCATGTACTTCGATGTAGATGCGAACACATTCATTTGGATGGGCTTTTTCCGAACCCCCAAGCTCTTTTTTGGAATAGGTGTGGTCATCGTCTGCAGTGTAGCAATCATACGGCATTGTCCCTTTCAGGTTTTTGTCAGAATAATAAATGTACCGATCATCTATATGCTTTAATTTACCTAAAACAAAGGTCTCTCCATTTATAGAGACGATCCCGGCTATGTTGTTGCTGAAAATGGAAATAGCCGTAAAAGCATTACTCTGACCTTTCACTCTTCCCCAAAAGTGCAGCCCAGGTTCAATCACTTCATCTTCAGAGACAGGTTTGCTTGTGCTCAAATTAAACCCATCGTCGAGAATGGTTGACCTGAAGAGTTCTAACTCGATGGTTTCACCGTTCCCAAGAGGAATGGAAAGCAGAAGGTTTTGTGGCTGTTCTTCATTGAGCCATTCCAGCCCAGCCAGGTTCAGATCCAGGATGGTAGCCTTGTCCACAGCGGCATTTACATCACCGGAGACGGAAATGTCCATGGTGCCGGCTGAAAAAAGGTGGTAATCTTGTAGGTGTGGGTTTTGTACATTTCTGGAATCAATCCAGTCTTCAATGGAGTTTTGTTGACCGGATAATGATAATGAGACCAGAAAGCAAAATCCCAGCAATAAGTATTTTGAAAATTTCATAAGCTTAAATTGTTGATGAATTAAAAATCTGTTGAATAGAATCAGTCAACAATTTATTTCTGTGCTTCCAGGGCCTTAATTCTGCTTTCCTGTTCAATAATGTACAGGGTAAGCTCTTCGATCTTTTCCAGTAACAGGGCATTCATTTCCCCGAGGTGGATTCCGTCTTTGGCTACTTCTTGAGCAGAAGGAATGCCAGGGAGGTGGTTGTTGGCCTTGATGAAGGTTTTTAATTCTTCCAGCGAACGAAGTTCATAATCATCTTCAAAAACATAATCAGCCCACACATTCGGGAGCACCTCGATCTCTCGTGCTCTTACCAAACCGGATGATTGCAATCTTAATACGGCTGAATTTCTAACCGTTTGTGCAGATACACTTTGTACACCTCCGCCATTGGTTGGGATAGAAGATAGTACGAGGTCACCATCGACTTCTGCATAAATCACGGCACCACCGTTATTGGCACCGTCACCTACGGTCTTCCAGCTATTGGTAGCCTGATCCTGCTGGATGTTAAAGCCGATGTACCCGGTTCCCCAAAGGGTAGAGTTATAAGCTTCCCCAATGTGAACGGCCCTGATGCCATCATTTACCTGGATATACCCTTTATTACCGCTGCTGTTATTGTGGGAGACTTTGAGGACCATCCTGCTTTGAAGGTTCCCGTCTGAAACATTTTGTAATGAACCTCCGGTAGAGTTTACGGGAAAAAACCTGATGTCCCCGTGTTTTGTTGCAGCCATTACTGCTCCTCCATTGTAAGCACCATTACCTTCAAAAAACCAGCTGTTGTATGGGGCCATACGGTAGTAACTGTTAAAACCAAAATAACCCGTTCCGGTGGCGGAGTTGTTTTTTCCAATCAAAACCCGGTCTATACCTGTTCCTGCATGGATTCTGGTAAGTGGGAAGGTGACTCCGTCGATACCTAATCTGCCGGTAACCACGGCATTGGGATTTCCAAGAACTTCCTGTGCAATGGTACTGGTGGAGAATAAACAAATAATTGAGAAGAATACGAATTTGATGAATGTCTTCATGATGTTAGATTTTTGTGATGAATAAATTTTACATCAGCAAATATCTTCCCTCATAAACTGCTGGTCTATTACAATTTCTTCCCGTTTTTCTTGACCCGGGATGAAAAAAGCTCCCCACAGGTAAATCCTGATTTGAGGAGCTTTTTTCTAATGAGGACCTTTTTATCATTCCGTTTTCAAAACCGGGATTCTTTCCATATGCTCACCATTTTTTACAATACAGAAATACAAACCCACAGGTAAATCTTTCGTGTTTATGGTAGTTAAATAGTCTCCGGTGCCATTTCCAATTTCATCAAAAGCAGATTTGACCACTCTGCCTGAAATATCATAAATCTCAATGGAGATACTACTCTGTTCATGGACTTCCAGGTCAAAGGAAAGTTCCTTTTGGAAAGGGTTGGGATAAATTTTTGTACCTGTATAATTAGCACTTAAATTGATGTTGCCATATTCAGGTGTGCTCCCTTCGCATACACTCAGGTAGATGCTGTAGTTGGAAAGATTGTAATTCTCACTGCCGATCAATGTATTACCGAAACCAAGATAGTCTATGCCGTCTATACCAAACAGGCAATTCGAGTTCAATAAAATATCAAAATCACCATCTACCGGAACATATCCATGGACAATTGC
The DNA here is from genome assembly GCA_008501835.1 of Bacteroidota bacterium. Lineage (GTDB taxonomy): Bacteria > Bacteroidota > Bacteroidia > Chitinophagales > Saprospiraceae > BCD1. The sequence continues at coordinate 1,344 of QQUB01000588.1, read as the reverse complement.
TACAGGGTCTATGTTTTCGAAAGTCGGAGCATCAGAAAAATCGCCGACCAGAAAATCAAACGAACTTGCCGGATCCAGGTCTGCATAACTGATGGTTCCTTCTCCCTGCCCGCCAATGTACTCAATGGAAGCATAATCATTATCAGGGCAGTTGCAGGGAAGGCCACTTCCGCCGCCGGAATACAAAATGATGTCCTTCTCCTGGATGATGATAGAAAGAGTGCTGTATCGCCCAAGCCTGAAACTCTGGAATGCCACCAGGTACAGGTCGTCCGGAATGCCAGGTAACTTATAATTCTGAACCGGGGAGGTTGGATAGCTGTTTACACCTGTTGCTGCACTATTCAAATTGAGGTAACCAATTCTGTACCCATGAGCGTTAGCAACATTTGACCATTTAAATACAATGCTGTTATCGGTAATACTTTGTACGGTAGCATTGGGTGCTGACAATGAAGATAATATTTGTTCATTGAGCATATTCTGCAGAAAACCCGATATTTCCTGGGGGGATACACCAAGGGCATCTCCAAATTGGCCCATGATCGCTGTAGTGGTGGTATTGATATTCGATGAATTTACATGAGTAGGGAAGGGAGTTTGTGCCTCTGATTGTCCAAAAAAGCTTGCTATTAACAACAAGGTTAAGCCAGCGGTTTGCCATAGTCTGAAATTTTTCATTTTGCCTGAATTTTAGAATTGCGTTTAAAATAATAGAATTTTGGGTTTTCATGAAATGGTAAAACTTTTCGAGGGTGTTTTTTCTCCTTTTAAAAAACTTTTTCGAAAGGTCGGATAATCGGAATTAAAAAACCATTACATTTTTTTGCAATTTTACCAGTATAAGGGCTGAAAATTTCCTGGAAAATTGGGCCAGCAACTAAATTATGAAAGAAAGCAAACTCATTCGCATCATTCGGCGGTTTGACAAAACCGAACAGAAGGCTTTCGATAAATTTATCCGATCCCCATTTTTCTATGAAGGAAGGCGCGCCGAAGAAATGGTGCTTTTGTTCAGGCTAATCATCAAAGCTGCACCTGATTATCCGGCCAATAAACTGGACCGGGAGTACCTTTACCGAAAATTATATCCAGGTAAACCTTCTGTTAAAGGCAAACTTGAAAAACTTGCTTCGGAACTTACCAAACTTGCTCAGAATTTTATTGCTGTCCAATATTCAGATGAATTCAATGATCCTGACTTGCGGATGTTGACCCAGGCGAAGTTTTTTCGGGAAAAGGGAATGGAGCAGCAATTTCAAAAAAACATCAATCAGATAGAACAATCTCTTGCAAATAAACTGGTGCAGGACAAAACCTTTTTTTACCACAAATATTTGCTTG
>QQUB01000922.1 GCA_008501835.1 Bacteroidota bacterium | reverse complement strand
TCAGAAATACCAGTTTGAAGCCCTTTTTATATACAACCAAAGGATAAAAAGCATTTCTTTCCTCTTCACTTTGAAAAGTGCCGGTTTGATAGAACCCAGCCTGATCCAATGCTTCAATAGTATGAATGAGTCCTTCAAATCTGGCATCATTAGAATGATTGTTGGCAGTCATGAGCACATCGAAGCCCGCATAACGGAGTTCCTTGGCAAAGATATCCGGGGTTCTGAAAGTAGGATACCCGGCATAGGGTGGCTCCCCCGGAAGTGTAGTTTCCAGATTTCCTATAACCAAATCGGCCCCGTGCAATACAGGGCTAACAAACTGAAAACATTCAGAAAAATCAAAAACTTTATTTCCCTTCACCTTCGCAGATGATAATTGTCCCTTATGAACCATAATATCTCCTGCAAAAATCAATTTAATTTTTCTATCGCCTTGTGCCGAGACATAAAAGGCTGAAAAACAAAAAAGCAAGGAACAAAAAAAGCTAAATTGTCTGATGGTCATCCTTTTGCGTTTTGAATTTACAAGCAGCATTATACATTTTGTATGTATCTTTAGCGGTGAGAAAGAATCCTCAAAGAATATGTTTGATTTTTAAATCATCGGAAAATCCCATTTTATTCACGAGAAATATTTTGAGGCAAAAATGGATAACCGGAAGAACTGGATTTATGGAATAATAATAACTTTCCATTCCATTCACTTTTCCATTTCATCCGCTTTTCCCTCTGAATCCGGGATGAAATTGCACTATTTTCAAGATTCTCCGATTTAACATCAAAGTATGTTCTAATGCATAATTGAATAGCCCCGGTCTAAAAAAGTAAGCACATTGTTGCATAATAAACCAGCATTCTTGTGCTTTAATTTGACAGCTCCTTCAGCCCATTTGAAAACACAAAAGGATTGGATTTTCCATACTTTTCACCAACGAAAATAGTAAAATCACCAATCTATCATCCAAAAATCAATATTAAAAAGAGCACTTTAATGAGACCATTCATCCTTTCCCTCCTATTGCTTCCTTTGATGTTTACTCAAACGAAAGCCCAAACCTGCGACGCCTATGCCGGTACTTCGACAGTTACTTATTCAGGAGGAGGTACAAATCCATTTATTATTTGTTATGGTGATTCCGTAGGAATCGTCAATAATGGCGATTATATTTTGCCTCCGGGACCTAATCCGGATCTCATTTGGGCCATTTTTGATTGCGCCCCGACCATTGATCCGTTTGACACGACTGATCCGTGTTGGCAGGGAGCCTGGACCGGCGAGAATTTTCAACTGGAAAATGATGTAGGCGGCGTGGTTCCATTTCTGGGAGGTGTGAATACCTTCTGGATCGCACCGTTGACGGTGGATAACAACTTTGCCGGCGGGTTTAATGTCGACGCTAACAATGACACTTGTTACGACATGAACCTGAATGAATTATACATGATCACCTATTTGTTTGAAATTGACTACAATGCAATAGTCGATGATTGTAATGGAGAGGTGACCATAACCATTTCCGGGGGATATCCCGAAGATTTCCCGGGTATGTATACCGTCGTTAATACCGGTCCCGGTTCCTTGACCCAATCAGGAGCATCGGGAGAAACCATTACTATTTCAGGTTTGACAGATGGACAATCCTACAGCATTCAAATTACGGATGATGGGAACGGATGTACTTCCTCTTTTGCAGGAGGCCCGGTTTCTCTTAACCAGGATGATCCGACCTTCAGTTTTAACGATTTTTGTGCAGGGGATCCCAATGGTCCTTCAGCTGTGGCTGAACCAGGAGGAACATTTACTTTTAATCCCAACCCCGGAGATGGAGCTACGATAAATTCAAGTACCGGAACCATTTCCAATGGAGTCAGCGGATCTACCTATACGGTACAGTATACCACCAATGGTCCATGCCCGCAAAGCAGCACTGTTGATGTCAATGTTCTCACTACTCCTCCGGCTCCAACGGTCAACCCGTCATCGGTTACCATTTGTCAGGGAGATATGGCTTCTTTTACAGCGACAGATGCAGGCCTGGGAACACTCACCTGGTACAACAGCGACCCGTCATCGGGTTCTCCCAGCCCAGTAGGAACAGGTTCTCCCTTTACTCCTGGCATTGATTTTAACATCCCGGGGACTTATAACTTTTGGGTTGCCGAAATACCGGCTGCCGGATGTGATGGCCCGGCAACTCAGGTTACCTTGACGATTGACCCATCACCCAATCCTCCGAATGTCACAGATCCTCCCCCTGTTTGTATGAACGAAGCTCCTCCCACAATTACAGCAACAGGCTCAGGGGGCACGATAACATGGTATGACAGTGATCCCACGTCCGGTAATCCAACTCCCATTGGCACCGGTAGCCCGTTTATGCCTCCTACAAATACTAATGTAGCGGGTACAACAACCTATTGGGTGACTGTAGAAAGCGGTTTAGGCTGTTCCAGTACACCAGCTACTGTAGTAGTGACCGTCAATGCACCCCCTCCGGCCCCGGATACCGATGAAATGATAGAAATCTGCGTCAATGACGCTTCTCCTACGCTAACCGCTTCCGGCACAGGGGGAGTTTTCAACTGGTACGATACTGATCCGGCAGGAGGCAGCACTCCAACGTGGAATGGCACAACCTTTGATACCGGAATCAGCACTGCCTCCACCGGCACCTTTAATTTCTGGGTTTCAGAATCTGATATCGATGGATGTGAAGGGCCTGCAACCATGATCACCATTACCATCAATCCACTGCCTACTCTCAATACCGCGGAAGCCATCTGCGCTCCTGATCTTTTGTTTTACAGCGTCAATATTACCATCAATGATGCTGACAACATTTCTGTCAGTGAAGGTTCGGTAACCAATAATGGAGGTGGCAGTTTCACGATTGATAATATTGATGTAAACAATAACCTTACCGTAACGGCAACAAATTCTGCGACAGGGTGCTCGGATGATATAATCGTGCAGGCTCCCGATTGTCCCTGCCCAACGGTTGACCCTCCTGTCAGTAACGGAGACATTCAAATTTGCGATGGTGACCCAATCCCGGCCATCAGTGTTACAGTGGGCCCGGGAGAAACTGTTGATTGGTATGATGCTCCGGTTGGCGGCAATTTACTCCAGTCCGGGTCGACTACTTTTACCCCGTCAGGACCAGGAACGTATTATGCGGAGACCATACAAACTGTCAGTGGTTGCCCAAGCCTCTCACGTACACCTGTCACAATTACTGTTGCGCCCTTACCCCAGTTAATTGACGAGACGAGTTATTGCTCTGCGGATCTTCAGACTTACACCATAGAAATCATTGTGGCAAACGCAGATCAGGTCACTTCCAGTGAAGGAACCGTTGTCAATGATGGAGGTGGACTTTTTGTTATTTCAGGTATTAATGTCAATAACAATATTTCCGTTCTGGCAACCAATACGTCTACAGGCTGTTTCACAAGCTTCGACTTTGACGCGCCTGTTTGCGACTGTCCGGATATTGCTGCTCCGGTCAGTGACGGAGATCAGGCAATCTGTGATGGTGACCCAATCCCGGAACTAAGCGTATCCGTTGGTCCGGGCGAAACGGCCAACTGGTATGATGCTGCATCCGGTGGCACCTTACTCCTTGCAAATTCTACTACCTTCACACCTCCAGGACCGGGAACGTATTTCGCGGAAACGGAAGAAATTGTAAGTGGATGTACCAGCATGGACAGAACTGGTGTAACCCTAATCATCAACCCCTTACCAGAACTTATCAATGATAACAGTTTTTGCTCCGCAGATCTTTTGACTTATACGTTGGAAATTACCGTTTCCGGGGCAGATGATATTACTGCCAGTGAAGGCACAGTAGTTGATGATGGAGGAGGATTATGGTCTATTTCCGGTATAGATGCCAATAATAATATTTCGATCCTGGCAACCAATACGACGACAGGATGTTTTACCAGCTTTGACTTTGATGCGCCGGATTGTGATTGCCCTGATCTAACGGCTCCCGTAAGTAATGGTGATGTGAGCATTTGTGAAGATGAGGTCATCCCGGCACTAAGTGTCACTGTTGGAGCAGGAGAAACGGTGGACTGGTACAATGCAGCTACCGGTGGTACATTATTATTAGCAGATTCGCCAACCTATACGCCCACAGCAGCAGGGACCTATTATGCAGAAACAAGGGATATCGCCACCGGGTGTGTCAGCGCCACACGGACGGCTGTTATCCTGACCATCAACCCTCTCCCTACGCTGGCAGATGCCAGTACGAGTTGTGCTGCTGACTTACTTTCCTACTCAGTGACCATTACCTTAAACAACGCGGATGGAATCGCTGTTAGTGAAGGAACTGTAGTTGACAACGGTAGCGGATCCTTTACCATTTCCGGAGTTGACATCAATAATGATCTTATTATCACTGCTACTGATTCAGGCAGTTCATGTTCTGATGATTTCACCATTCCGGTTCCCGATTGCAATTGTCCGGATATTGATGTTCCAGTCAGCGACGGTGACATGGCTATTTGTGAAGGCGAAACTATTCCGACGCTTAGTGTAACCGTTGGACCAGGAGAAACAGTGGATTGGTACGATGCTGCTGCCGGTGGCACATTACTTTTGGCTGACTCACCTACTTTTACACCAACAGCTGCAGGAGTTTATTACGCGGAAGCAAGAGAAATAAGCTCCGGATGTTTGAGTCTGACCAGAACTCCCGTAATACTAACTATTAATCCTTTACCGGCCCTAACGGACACGCAACCGCTATGTGCTCCTGACTTACTGACTTATTCAGTAACCGTAATCTTTACAGATGCCGACAATATCATTGTTAGTGAAGGAACCATTACTGATAATGGAGGTGGATCTTTCACAGTTGATGGAATTGACATCAATAATGACCTGATGATCACAGCTGAAAATACGGTGACTACCTGTTCTGATGATTTTACGATTACAGCGCCGGACTGTACCTGCGATGTTGTTGATGCTCCGGTGAGTGATGGTGATATG
>QQUB01000955.1 GCA_008501835.1 Bacteroidota bacterium | reverse complement strand
TTGTTTGATCGTTCGTCTTGTTTCCAATGATGTCAAATTTTTCATAAGATGGACACACTTTTGTACCCATCAAGTTACTACGACTTTTTTGCACTTGCACCTACTACGACTTAATTGCACTTAGCACGGATGAAAAAAGTACGCCGATAAGTGTTATTGAAAGCACGAAAGCAACTGTAGAAGTCAAAGGCGATCCGGTGGAATTGCAGGCTCAGCAGGTAATTGAGCTAGAAATTGTGAAAGATCAAAAAGTGACATTTACTTATGCACTGGACGATAAACTGCCTGCGGGCACTTATCATGCAAAAGTCTATGCTTCGAAAGCGATGCTGGGTTCAGTAAGTTTTCAATTGAGATAGGAGACCTCAAACAGGAAATATCGTAAATGTCAATTTGTACAGATCTTCGCCTTTGGATATTTGAAGATCCTGGTAATTTGTTGAAATGTTTATTTTTGCACCCGCAATTAAATTTTCAAACAAAAATACACCCAATGAAAAAATTGACATTTACGCTTTTTCTGTTTGTTTTAGTCAATCTCGCCTATGGCCAGACCTGGACAAGGTTGGCAGAGATTACGGAAGGTACCCCTACCAGCCCCGGTGGTTTGGGACAGGTGTTTTTCGGAGAAGTAATGAGTGACGGTAACCTTTACTTCAGAGGTTCCGGAAATGGTTCCCGGAAAGCTATCTGGAAAACGGACGGTACCGTGGCCGGTACGAATAAAGTAGTTGAGGAAGCTAATACTTTCGGGTACAACTGGGATCAGATTTTCATGACTGAAGTCGGCGTTTTAATCAACGAAGATGACGTCTGGAAAATCCTGCAGCCCGGAAATACTTCGTTTACAACGGTATCCGGACTTCCTGCCGAAACCATTCATCGGATCGCTCGCAGTACAGATGATGATTATTTTGTCACCACGCAAAGAGATGGCCAGTACATTTTGTTCTCTGCAAATAGTACGTTAACCAGTTTTACGGAAATAGGCGCTTTTCATTCTACAGCTAACTTCATGGAGCTCTATTCAGGAACTGAAGGAGCCATCATTTTCAGCTCAGATGCTTTTGTTGGAGACTCTCCTAAGGTTTACCTGACTGACTCCGGAGAAATGCAGGGCATTGGAGATTATTTATCCTCCTTGTCATTGACGTTGAACACATTCACCTACGGTTACATCTACGACAAATTCATGTTTGTTTCCTTTAAGGATGACAACAATTTCTTTCAGCATAAGGTCATAGATATGAGTTCCGGTCAGGTGGAAGATTTCCAGTTTATCAGAGAACCAGTTGATTATTACGAGTATGATGGGGAAATAATTATCATAACCGAAACAGAGGTGGTGTCCTTTGATCCGGCAACCATGACACATCAGGAATTATTTGATGATGTTTATCCTTTTACCGTAAGCGCCATCAACGGTGATAAAGTATACTGTATTGGTGATAATAACAACAACGAGCAAAACATCGTTGAGGTAGATCTTACCAATGGAACGGCTAACTTTTTACCGGGAGCCTTAACCGGCCTTTTTCACTACAACTGTAAAATGGTTTGGTATCAGGATGAATTTTATTACCTGAATAGAGGTGACTATACTGTTTTGATGAAGTACAACTTTAATACCAATGAACCGGAGGAAGTCCATACATTATCTGAAACCACCGGAGCCACCATTGGCCATGCCCTGGAGGTAGTTAATGATGAATTGGTAGCCAGTATTCGTGAAGGTTTCATACAGCATGAATTGTATGTTGCCGGTGACGGCGGAGTATCAAGTACTTCAAATATTAATGTGAAGCAACTTGAAGCTTACCCTACCATTGCCAATGAATTTATCACTTTGGGTACAACGGAAGATTTGAATATTTTCAATGATGTTGAAGTAACGATCATTGATTCCTTTGGCAAGGTGGCCAGGGTGTCAACGATGCAGAGTGACAGAATGAATGTTGCTGACCTGACGGCTGGTGTTTATGTAGGGATAATCAGCCTTGAAGGCGAAGTATATCAGTTTCGTTTTGTAAAAGAGTAGGTTTTAGTAGAAGTACCAGTACCAGTTGGCAGTACCAGGTTTTTTAACCGCGAAGTTCGCGAAGGCGGTTCAACGAAAAAACCTTGGAACTAATTTCAGTTGCCTCGAACGGGTACTGGTACTGCTAACTGGTACTAACTCCAATCAACACCCATCCGTAATCACAATTTCATGGCGAGGCAATCTATACGTCCGATCTACAGTCATGAAGATCAGGGAGTCTCCCTGTTCGCATTTTTTCAAGATGTCTTCCAGGTCTACCTCAAAGATGGTTTCGGTGGCGTACATCCAAAGGGTATTGGATCGCCAGTCTTTGATCCCCACTTTGAATCCGACGTTATGAACAGGAGTGAGTTCGTCTCCGTTTCTGTCAATAGTAGCAATGGAAAGTTTGCCTTTTGCTGATGGGGAAAGTGTCAGGGCCCCATCGGGTGAGTCGAATTGGAAAATGGGTTTTCCATTGTGCAGGATGGCTGTAAAGGTTTTATAATGCAGGTCCCTTTTTTCAAAATCTAGTAGTTTGAGTGATTGTGCATTAGTTGAAAAAGTTAATCCGAAAAACAGCAGTATGAAAAGGCTGATTCTATACAGGTGCATGGTCATAGATTTTTATTCAGGTGAAAAAATTCTCTGGTAAATTTCAGGGCTTTGCAGGATAAAAGCCAGGATCTTTTGTAAAACTATGTAAAGGAGGTGTAAAAGAGGCTTATTCATCTTGAATATCAAGCCAGTCTTCAAGGTGGCTTCCATCCACATCTCCAATTTTAATGGCAATGAGATTTACATTTTGTTGTTCATTCCAATTGCATAAATCCACGTTTTCAATGTGAGCGTCAAAACCGTGAACCCATGGTTTGTTTGGGTTAGGAAAAACGTATTGCTGGTCTACGAATCTCCAACTTTGATTGTTAGGAAAATGATTATTGATTCCCAACAGGGTTTTCCGTAAAAGAATAATATCGAGAACTGAAATGTTTTCTGAATTATTTACATCAGCTGCGATCAATGACCAAGGACCCGAAAGAGTCTCTATGTTCAAGATATGTTTTTGAATTTTTATTATATCAAAAGTAGAAACACCCAGAAGCAAGTCCTCATTTGATGATGGAACTATTGGAACATGATTCTCATAATCGATCATCTCAACCCACCTAAAAAGATATCTGCCAAAGTGATTTGTTGGTTTGGCAGGCATATCGTTTATTTGGATGTTGAAGTTGTTCAAGGTTGTTTCAGGAGACGACCAACTGTAAATTCTTCCCCAGATTTTGAAATAATCCGGGAGCGTTTCAAATGTTTCATAATTATTAATGAAGTCTGTATAAGCCATCTCAGTCACATTGGGAATTACGTCCCCTTTTAGGGTGTCGTTTATATAATATAAACTCTTTACATCACAGCCACCGGTTTCGTAATAATTGGTTTCATTGTAAACACCATATTGGTGTAATTTAAACAGCATAGTATCTCCAATAAAAGTATAAATCAGGCTTCCATTGCAGCTAACACCATCACTTCCCCATAAGACTAAAGTGTCTTCTGGTATATTGCCATTTAATTCCTGTAATATCTCAACAGTAAGTTCTTCATGAACGTTTATAGGGGCCGGGCCGGGAACATAAGCAAAATCTAAAACTTTGACCAATACAACGTTTTGGTACGTGTCAGAACCTCCGCAAAAAACAGACCCGCTATGACAACACTGACAACCAAAAGCTTTGGAAAAAAACAGAAAATTAATAATCAGAAAAGCGGCAATGCGTAACATCATTTTCATTTGTGGGAGGTTGTTGGTTTTAAAAAAGTTCAATATAAATGAAATTGGTGTGAAAATCCAATCTGCCCTCATTCGATAATCTGAACTTGATGTGGAACAGGAAGCTTTTGAGCCCTTTTTTAAGTGCATAGTGCAAAGTGATGGGTGTAGAGTATAGAATTTTTTGACTGCTGAAATAACCTGAAACCTTGAAACAACCTGAAACCCTTGAAACTCCTGAAACGACGTGAAACTCTTTTAACTCTTTGGACAATTTGAACACCTGGAACCTTTTTTGAAGTGCATAGTGCAAAGTGATGGGTGTAGAGTTTAGAATTTTTTGACTATTGAAACAACCTGAAACCCTTGAAACTCCGCAAGCGACATGAAACTCTTTGAACCCCTCACCACTGGCCCCAGAGGGGCCTAATCCCGGTAACAGCCAAGGCTGAAACCGGATGCGTGCCAGAGGTACGCAATAACTCTACAGGTAAAAAAAATAACAGCGGAACTTGTGCATCCATCCTAACAGAATACTTTTCCGACCCAGAGGGTAGGAAAGGTAAGATTGCGTCCTTGCAGGATACTTTTCCTCTCATGCGAAGAGATAGCGTACCTACAGCACGCTCTGGTTTTCGGCATGCCTGGCCGTTACCGGGGTTGGGCTCCGAATGGGGCCAGAGGAATAAGTAACCAGATAACATCCCTTAACCCTCCTCACCACAAACCAACTCCAAGCACGTAATCTCCGGCCGCATCCCCAGTCTCCCGGGGAAACCCAGCCAGCCCAGACCGTGATTTACGTACAAATATTGTTCGCCTTCCTGATAAAGGCCCGACCAGTGCTCATACTTGTATTGAATAGGACTCCATTTCCGGTTTTTTAGGTTAATGCCCGCCTGCATGCCGTGGGTGTGCCCTGAGAGGGTAAGTGCTATGTCCGTATCCCGAATGACTTCCTCTTTCCAATGACTGGGATCGTGTGATAGAAGAATCTTGAAAGGGATATCCTGAATGTTTTCTAAGGTTTTTCCAAGATCTCCATATTGTTTAAATGGCGGATGCCCCCAATTCTCTACCCCTGCAATGGCTAGCTGCTGCCCATGTTCTTCGATCACTACTGATTCATTAAGCAAAAGCCTGAATCCGATCTTTTGGAAAAAATATTTGATCAGTTCAAAGTTCCTTTCTTTTTTTTCCGGCCAGTCCCAGGTGGAGTAATC
>QQUB01000511.1 GCA_008501835.1 Bacteroidota bacterium | reverse complement strand
TACATTTATCCAGAAGCTAATAGTAGTATTATCTGAATTTAAGGCAGTTGAATTAACTGCCATCACACCCTCTGCACCTGTAAACTCCATTGCATTCGAAGCAAGACCAAATCTATCCATAGCGGGAGCTGCACCATTATTAATCGCGTGGTTTCCAAATTGAGAACCATCATTGGCATCACCGCTGAAAAGGTATTCGGCAACCAGATTGTCATCAGGATCGCCAGGGAAGGTGGATTGGATAGCAAAAGCAGCCGCAACTTCCAAATCGGAAAGCGCATAATTGATGATCTGAACTTCATCAAATACTCCATCAAAATAATTACCGCCATCAATAGGATTAAATCCTACCCCTAAAGGATGTTCTGTTGGATTTAGAGTTCCTTCAACATCCTTTTCGTTGGCTAAGGCTCCATTGATGTATATTCTATCTTTGGTGCCGTCATGAATCATGGCCACGTGTGTCCAAACACCTTCGACCAATGCATTGCCATCACCACTATCCATATCTGAAATGCCGGAAGTAGCGTTTGTCGTAAAGACTGGTTTTCCATGGCTTGGCAATGAGATTTTGAAGCGATCCTGCCATCCACCGTGTGACATCAAATAAACTTCTCCAGAGGCAGGTAAAGCATTAACCTTAACCCAAAAACCAATGGAAACATAATCAGAATTCAGTTGAGCAGAATTTGGGGCCTCAAATGTAGAAGAGGTACCGTTAAAGCTCATAGCTGAATTTCCATAACCAAACCGGTCAGTAGCATTAGCAACATCTGTTCCTAACCCATGATTTCCAAAGCCGGATCCATCACGGCCATCTCCTGAGAAGGAATAATCTGCCACAATGGCGTTTGGTAACACTGGTTCCACACTTTGAGTATTGAACAGTGTTTCAATTTCTCCGGCTGATAAGGCGTAATCATAAATCTGTACTTCATCCAGGAATCCGTTGAAGAAATTGTCTGAGTCTATAGGATTATATCCGATACCCAGTGGTTTGTCAGTGGAATTCATCGTTCCTTCAACATCCTTTTCATTGGCAAGAACTCCATTCACATAAATCAGGTCTTTGGTCCCATCATGAACCATTACAACGTGCGTCCAAATCCCTGGAGTCAATTCATTTCCATCACCTGTATCCATGTCAGAAATACCTGAAGTATTATTGGTGGTCCATATTAACTTACCGTGATTTGGTAGCGAAATTTTCCATCTATCCTGCCAGCCTCCGAAAGACAATGGATAGACTTCTCCGGTTACCGGAATCTCATTGGCGTTTATCCAAAAAGCAACTGTTGTATAGTCGGAATTCAAGGCAGCATGATTGGGTGCCTCCAGGTAACCTTGTACGCCATCAAAGCTAAAGGCATTGTTGGCCCATCCAAACCTGTCCGGAGCAAGAAGGACGCCATGGACACTGGCGTGGTTGGCAGTTGCTGATTCGTCGTTTGCGTGTCCTCCAAACGAATAATTTGCAACCATAGTCTGTGCATTTAAACCTGCAGCAAAGAACATGCAGCAGATCAATAATTCGAAAGGACGTAGAAAAACTCTCATTTTTTCCTTTTTTTAAAGTGATTAAATAGATAAAGTGCCATCCGGAATTTTAAATTTTCATAAACCTTGTAAGGAAGGATCTTTGGCCGTTTTTAAAAATGATATAGTACATTCCGGGAGGCCATGTTTCAATTGCCAAGTCATATTGATTTTGGGACGTCGAAGTCTCCTTTAAAATAGTCCTGCCATGGACATCCAAAATCTTAATCGAGTAATTGTCGGTAACGTTTCCGGGAAGCAGAACGGTTAATTTTTCTGTTGCAGGATTTGGGAAAATTTTGAGGGGAATATGCAGGTTTTCCTGCTCCGGAACTGAAGTAATGGTTTGCTGAAATAAAGTAGTAGCTGCGTCAGGGGTTAGTGCGTAATCAAAAATTTTGACTTCGTCAATTATGCCCTTGTAATTGTATTCAGTATTGTCAGGTAACATTTGACCAACCAATAGGGGATAAGTGGTCGTTTTTATATTTCCATTTAAAGTTCTGTAACTGTGTAGTTCACCATTTAGATACATCGTCATCCAGCTGCCGTCATAAGTAGTGATAACGTGGTAAATGCTATCCAATTCAAGCAGGATCTCTGAGTCTAAATCTCCAATGGAATTTTGAGTATTTACGGTCCAACGCAGATGCTTATCGGGAGTAATGGATAATTTCCAGCGATTTTGCCAGCTTCCATGGGATAATAGAAAAACTTCATGATCTGGTAGGGATTTGGGACTGAACCAGCAACTTACTGTAATGGCATCTGTAAAATTGAGTATAGGATCATTATCGACGGTGACTTTATCATTAATTCCATCGGTTAGCAAAGCACTCATTGGTTCGTTGAAAAAATCCTGGGTGTAGAGCGCGCCAAAAACTTCTCCGTGGAGATTATTTCCGCTTAAATCCTGACCATTTTGAGAAAATGGATACCACGCGATTATATCGCCAGCTGTGGCCTCAAAGTTATGGACCCAGATCTCCAGAGAAGCGGATGAATACAATCCTTCATCATCAGTGGCTGCAAGGGTGATTTCTCCAACAGTTTCCATATCCGGAGCTTGCCAGGTAACCGTATTATCTCCGTCTGAAATACTTCCGACATTAGCTGACCATTCGTAGGTCAAAGGATCATCATTTTCATCAGTTACTATTGCCTCTATAGTGACAACCCCATTAGGTTCAATGAAGGTACTGTTGCTAACCAGAGATATTATTTCCGGCGCAGCATTTATTTCGGATACGACATTGATGATTATGCTTTTGGTGGCCAGGTTGCCGGATTCGTCTTCTACAACCCAAGTGATTTCGTAATCTCCCACCATTTGGGGAGCAAGCCAAAATCTGGAATTTCCATCTTCATGAAAAGTCCCTCCGGTGGTGCTCCACTCATAGTTCAAATCATCAGAATCTTTATCAAAAGCCTTTCCAAAGACCTGGGTAGTATCCCCGACTTCCAATGCATAATTAGCAGCTGCTAATGCCTGGATTCTTGGAGCGTAGGTAAAAGGATTTACAGTTTGCATATAATCCACAATCACTCCGTCTATCAGCATTCTGTTTTTTTCATAACTGATGACACCCCCAACCGGAGTAAATGAAATTACCACAGCTTCATCGGCCGGAATGGTTAAGGCAACCTCGCCTGATACACTTTGCAAAAGGAAAGATTCTGAAAGTGCCTCATACACATCAACAATTTCAGTGCCGACGTTTATGGTAACTGTTTTGTTGATGTTATAAGGATTAAAAAGCAGGAAAGTAGGGTAGGCCTGATCCTTATAAAAATCAGTTTTCAGCATGTCCAGCTGAAGGATCCTGGGATCATCTGTACGGTTTATCAGACTTCCCAAATAACCGATGGAAGAAGACCCGTACAAAGCCAGGTTGGTAGCCGCCCATCCACCTCCTGTTGCGTCACCAGTAGAGAAAGGTGAATTGCCTTCCCATATTTCACGAAGAGCTTCATATCCAATTACTCTGTCCGGATCGTATTCATTCGACCAATCTGATCCATCCTGTAAAAAGTCAGGAAGAAAACCAGGATAAAACAATCTGGTTGCATTGGACATATTCAGCACCCATTTTCCAATGGCTCTGGCAAACCTTTTATCATAGCGGACCAGAGGGACCAACGCACCTGCCTGCTGAGTACCGTTCATTTGAAAAGCATAATCATTTCCGTTGTCATTGGCTTCACCAATCAATCCGTGAACATCAAAGCCGTTCCAATTCCCTACAATAGCTCCCCATCCTCTCAAGGGGCCCCGGTCAAAGGTCCAGTTGATCATTTTTTCAATATCATAATCGGTATTGAGTTCTGCATTCATTCTCGCGGCGGTATAAATACCGTAGGGCAATTGCAATTCGTAGGACGGATTGGAATTCCATTCATTCAGGAACTCCATGCTCCATTCAGCAGCCTTGAGATAAGATTCGTTTCCTGTTTCGTTCCAGGCATGGTAGAGTAGCCAGGCAAAGGCTCCGGCTGCCTCTGGTTCTTTTACGCCATTGGCGTTGGGTTCCATGGAAGCGAAATTCCAGGCACGATAATTCATGTAGGCTTTTTGCCATGGAGCATCATTTCCACCCATAGCCATGACAGCTTCCTGCATTTTATCAGCAATGGATGAAAATTGAAAGGTTTCATCTCCTCCCAGATACGGGTATAGATCATTGAGTTGATAAAAGTAGATATTTGGCATCATATCATACCACCAATCGTTACCGCTGCTTGCTGCAGGATGATTGAGGTAGATAGCTTCGTCATCCTTATTGAAAAAATCCTGACTCATCAGCACCCAGTTTTGATCATACTGGTTCGTTTTATCAATACCTACCAGTGTTGCTCCAACAAGGGAGGGTAAAATATTGATGCCTTCTTTTCCCTGAGGATTGTTGGTGCCAACATAGGTATGAAGACCAAAAGCCGTGTTTTCAGGATAATTAATCCCCGAAGTCTGCAGGTTTACCAAAGGCAGATAATCACCTGTTTTTTGAATATCATAAATGAAAGAATCATATTGCATGGCCACCTGCTTCCAGTCACGTATGTTAAAGGGGGTAGGAAGGTTTGGCATCATTTCAATTCGATTGATGTCCAGCTGGGAAACCTGAGCAGTACCTGTTGACAAAAAGCCAACCAAAATCAAAAGGCATATTTGTTTGTAGATATTCACTTACAATTCAATTATGAGTCAAATAAAAGGTGTTTAGTAGCCTGGGTTTTGAATCAGGGAAGGGTTGAGGTCCAGTTCTGTTTGTGGCAGAGGAAAAACCTCATGTTTTCCTACCTGAAACCCGTCGAGCATATCGTCCGCTAATCCCCATCTTACCAGGTCAAAAAACCGATGCATTTCAAACCCCAGTTCGACCTGCCTTTCATTCCTGATGGCTGTCAACATTTCTTCTTTGTCTGTAGTCACTACTGGCAGTAAGGTATTATCAGGGTCTTCTGCATGTGCTCTGGCTCTTGCCCGAACCTCTTCCAAA
>QQUB01000206.1 GCA_008501835.1 Bacteroidota bacterium | reverse complement strand
TGGTACCTGGACGTGCCTGGTAAGCAACAAAGCCTTCCGATGCCAGGTAAGAATCCTGATAGATCAGAGGTTTGGCCAAAAGTTTTTCAAAACTTTTCTGGTATGGCGGGAAAGCTGTCCCTCCTGTCACAAAAACAGAAAGGGTTGGCCAGATATCATGAATGGTGTCCAGTTTGTGAAAATCGATAATGTATTCAAATGCCAGTTGAACCCACGAAGGAATTCCGGTTACCACCCCGATGTCCCATTTGGGGGCATTCTCAGCGATGGCATGAATACGTTCATCCCAATCTTTATAATGGGCGATCTGTACTCCTGGTTTGAAGTATGGCCTGACCCAGATGGGGGGTTGTTTGGCATTGATTCCGCTCAGGTCACCGACAAAACAATTACCTTCCGGCCGTAAGCTGGCACTACCGCCGATCATAAACCAGTTTTTGAGATAAAAACTTGCCGGCAATCCATACTTAGGCAAAGAGGCGAACATGCGGAAGGCTGTTTGTCGCATGGCACGGGTCATGTCCGTTGTGATGGGAATGTATTTGCTGGCGGCTCCGGTAGTACCCGAACTTAAGCCGAAATATTTAACAGTTCCGCGCCAGGCGATATTTTTTTCGCCCTTTAAACTTCGGTGCCACCATTCATTAAATATTTTATCATAATCATGGATGGGGACCGTCTTCCTGAAATTATCAATTGGATTACCCGAACCATTGATCCCGGGAAAATCATAGAATTCACCAAAAGCGGTATTCCCGGCCTGCCTGAGCAGTTGTCTAAGGGTGCGCTTTTGTAATGACAGGGCTGAAAAGTGTCCACGATCCAGGGTTTTTACCAATTTGGCTCCTCTTTTCAGGATCCCCGGAGTTACTGAATCAGGCATAGTTAAAATTGTTTGAATGCACTTTATTCATAGAAGTAAAAGAATAAGTCGCTTGGGTTGTCATAAAATCACTTTCCACATACAATCAAACACAAAACTCAAACGAAATTAGTACTAAAAAATGATTAGTACTAAAAACATTTTTAAAAATTACCATTTAAACTATAACGAAGGAAAGCTGAATATTTTGATTATTCCCCGGCTTTTAGATGAAATTAAGGTTTAATTGGATGAATAGTACTTGACAGGTAAGGTTGAACAAGTTGCCATTTTCAATATTTTTTACACCCGGGTTAGGCTATTCAGAAATCCTCATTTTCTCTCGGAAAATAGGTAAGCCAGGACAGAACTAAACAATTTTGGCATCAAACCTATTTTATTCTCCGGGGTCAACAATATTTCCAATTCTAATATCGTTTATCCACATTGCCGGTTTTTTTCGCAATACAACGTTTAAAAAATGTGTTCAGAATACATTGAGTTTTTTATCAATAATAAACCCACAGTTAATGACGACCTTTACAAAGCGAACTACTCTTATGCTACCAAACTATGAGCTGAGCGATGCTCTGACTACACTACACGGTGGAGGTTTGATATTGTACCCCACGGACACCCTTTGGAGTATTGGTTGTGATGCAACAAACGAAGTGGCAGTTCAAAAATTACTGAATCTTGTCAGCAATAATGCATCACTTGAAATAATCGTTGAATCCATACCAATGCTGAAGAAGCATATCAAACATTTGCATCCCAGAATTGAAACTTTATTACTTTACCATACCAGACCATTGAGTGTAAAATTCAGTGAGCCTAAGAATTTGGCAGGCACCTTAATTGACGAAGATATTGCATTCAGGATCTGTCAGGATGATTATTGTAAGGAATTGATCGGAGAATTCCAGAATCCTTTGCTGACCTGTTTTGCCAGTTTTGATCAACAATACCTGCCGGCAACCTTTGGAGCGATCAGTTCTGAAGTAATTCAGGCGGTGGATTATGTTGCGAGGTACAGGCAGGATGATAAAACGCCGGGAGAACCTTCCGTATTGATTACTTTGTCAGATGAAGATGAACTGGTGTTTCTAAGGGAATAAGAAACGCGGAATTTAAGCAATAAATTTTCAACCAATTTAAAGTTTTACCAATAGAAATATTTCCATTGGTAAAAATCTAGCGAGCCGTGTGCCAATGAGGTATACGGCTTGTCTTATTAGTGAATTTGGATCAATACCCGGGGTGAGGGTCATCCGTAACTTCAGACTTTTCGGATGTTTTTACAATGTTAACGCCCATCTTTTGCATGACCAACATACCCAGGATCAGTACTATGATGATCAGCAATATACGGCCAAAGCTCAGTCCTCGTTTTTTTCCTTCTTCCATGATCGAAATACTTAAGAATATGTGAGAATCATTGTCTTTGAAAATTAGTGATTTCTCCACAAAAAAAATTTTGAGATAAAAAGGGATAATTGGAAGAACTGGATTATTGGAATAAAGGAACCTTTTCCACCCATCTATTTTTCCATTTCATCCACTTTCCTCTCCAAATGTGGAATAAAATTGAACTTTTTTCAAGATTTTCCAACAAAATTTTAAATCATACGCTAAGTGATTACTTTTTGGCAAATTACAAAAAAGAAGATTTCCATGTTTATCAGGTCAGGGTTTTCTTTGATTTAAAGGGGCTAAAAATTACCTTTAGCATTTGGAAGTAAGATTAGATTTCATTTTTTATTTGAGAATTTTGAAGTTCAAGTGTGTGATACTATTCAAAAGGACGAATGGATAACATGGAATAGTGGAAGGATGGTCAGGCTTATCCTATTTCCAATTATCCAATTTTCCTCCTCCATAATGCAAAATGATTGGGATAAAGAATTGATTATCAACAGCAGAATAAATATGCTCTAATACACTTTTTTCAAATGCCATTATTGTTTCACGAACATATTGAGTCAGATATTGAACTGGGAGTGTGGGATATCACCGAGGATGAGCACTGGTTTTTGCACCAATTGCTGCTGTACCCGGGAGAACTAAGGCAATTGAGTTTGATAAAAGGCGCCAAACGACTGGAGTGGCTGGCTGTAAGGCACTTGGTACATGAAATGTCCGGAAGAAATAAACGAGGAGCTTTTCTCAAAGATGAATATGGGAAACCCTACCTGGAAAATTCTGTTTATCATGTTTCAATAAGCCATTCGGAAGGAATGGCTGCGGCTGTGGGGTCCATACTCAATAATGGGGTGGATATTCAAAAAATTGTCACCAAGCTGGAGGCTGTGGCCATGAGAGTCATGAGACCTGAGGAATTGAGCTGTATCGATGAAGCTACGAGGCTTGAACACCTGCACGTGCTTTGGGGGGCAAAAGAATGTCTTTATAAAGCATATGGTCGAAAACAACTGGATTTTCGGCAGCATATTCTCATCGATCCATTTACTTACCAAAAGGCAGGAGGAAGTTGTACCGGCACTGTTCGGAAAGCTTCTTTTGAAATGCATTTTAATCTAAATTATCGAATAGAAAAGGGAGATTATATGCTTGTCTATGCCATTGAAGTCACGAAATAAAAAAACCGATACCTGATAAACAGATATCGGTTTCCAAATTTTGGATTGCCTTTTTCAAGGTAAATTTGTTTCATGTGAAGTTGGAGGACTATAGTATCGCCACCAATGTAGTTTGGCCCTATGAAGTAGTAAAAAAGGCAATTTATGATTGTTTGGAACAATCAGTTTCTTATTTGTAATATCTTAGGTAGCCTCTATTGATTGAGTAGAAGTTGAAAATTTCTCTCGTAGGTGAGTTTGCTCTGTAATTTACTTACGGTCTTGGGAAAGGATTCTTCGAATCAATGACATTCGTTGTTTACAAAGGTATGGCTTTTAATTATGAAATAAAAGTACATATGAAGTATTTTATTATTATTTGTCAGTTTTGTTCCCAAAAATAATTTTGCGAAGTCCCGGAAGTGATAGGGTGAGCCTTATTTAATATGGAGAATATTTCTAATGTGTTTCAAATGTTAGGAGACTTTTACAGAAGTTTAAAAGTCAGCAAAATCAACAAAACAGAAAAGGGTGGCCACCGGGACACTAAAAAAATCGAATGTCAGTTCCCGATGACCATATGATCCATTAAGTTTAAGGTTAAACAAGAGTTGCGATTAAGGAATGGGGTCGTAAGGGAAATCGATGATTCCTATAGATGCAAAGTTCGAATTTAGTACTCATTCTTAATAGCGTATAAATACCCGAATTTTAATCAGGTAGTTTTACTTATCCATCCAATTCTGCCACATTCTTGTATAGTTTGCGGTCTCCCCAAAAAAGCACAGTCCCAATGACCATTAGTCATTGGGACTGTTTACCTTGTAATGTCCACTTAAAATTATTGTTTAGTGCATTCTATCTCCACGCAGTTCCAGCGACTTAAGAATTTCAGCTTCCTTGTCGAGGTATTCCTGCCATCTTTTATCCGTCCGTTCCCGGCCAAAATATTTCCGGGCCAATTCAATGAATAAATGATAATGCCCGGCCTCGGCCACCATGAACTTATGATAGAATTTTCTCAGATCTTCATCTTCCAGCCCCAGTGATAGCAAACGGAACCGCTCACAGCTTCGGGCTTCGATCAATGCACAGGTCAATAGTTTTTCCAAAAGGCTGTTATCCGGGCCACCGCCCTTTTGCTGAAAGGCCATTAGCTGATTGACGTATTCGTCTTTCCGTTGTTTGCCCAATTGTAAATTTCGCTTGTCCAGCTCAGCAAGTACCGAACGGAAGTGTCCCCATTCTTCTGTTACGATCGGAGCCAGCTCTTCCACCAATTCCTTGCGATCCGGAAATTGCTGAATCAATGTAATACAGAAGGTTGCGGCCTTTTGTTCACAATAAGCATGATCGGTCAATATCTCTTCCAATTCCATTTCTGCCAGGTTTACCCATCTTGGATCAGTAGGGAGTTTTAGGCCCAGCATTTTTATTTCTTTCATCTCTTCTTTCATAATTGCATTGTGCAGTACCTATGGCACTGAATTATTATTCTTGTTGAAATATGAAGCCTCTTCGAGGCATTTAAGTTGAAAACTATAATGGCAAATAAATAAATCAATCCTGCTCCAGGCAATTCAACTGGCTTT
>QQUB01000229.1 GCA_008501835.1 Bacteroidota bacterium | reverse complement strand
AAAAAAGTCAATGGTTAAAATGTCAGATGATAGTCTTTTACCGGTCACTGATTCCCGAAAAGAAGCTTTTTTAAATATGGTCAATTCCATTTAATAGTACCAGTCATCCAGGTACTTAACAAAGATTTTGGCAAGGTTTCGGGCATCATCAATACCGCGGTGATGTTCCCCTGTAAAATCAAAACCCTCTTTTTCAACGGCAACTTTTAGTCCACGGCTACGGTGCAGACGTTTTATTTCCTGGTATTGCCTTTTTATGTTAATATGAGGTTCAACCCAGTCGTAATCCAGATCATGTAATTCACAGTCCTGAATGAGCATTTTCTTATCAAAACCACCCCAGGAACACAGGGTATAATCTTCGTCATAAATATCTATCCAATCCTGGAATGCTTCGACCACATCAGGGAAATTAGCAGCCCTATCCACACGTTGCTGCTCTATTCCTGTTAATTGACGGCAGAAAAGGGATAAATTCGGACTCAAAACCGGTTTTACGAACTTACAAAAGCTGTCTAAAAGTTCTCCGTACCGGTTTACCTTTATAGCTCCAATTTCAATGATTTCCTGAACCTTTCCGGGGGGTCTTCCCTCCCAGCAGGTTGCCTCCAGGTCAAAAACGATAAATATCATCTGTTCTGTTCTTTAGTCAATTCAAGTAATAAATCGATTTTGGTTTCCAAAACCGTTATTTTCTTCTCAAGTTCTGCGTTGTTATCCATGGTCATCTCATCAACAAATACTGCATTGGCCAGAGACATTCCGAAGATCCCACCCGTTAATACAACCATCACAAAATACAAACGGGTCAATCCCATTAATATTGGATTATCCATTCTTTCGGAAATGATCATGGGGATTTCATTCCATCCTTCCACTGTAAACATCTGGAAAATGGAATAGGCTGAAAGAATAGGATTTTCAAAATATTCCGGGACCATTTCCCCGTAAAAATGACAGGTGATGACCGCCAGTAACAAATCCAGGATAAGTAAGGCAACGAAAACAAATACAGAAGCCTTGATTGCCCTTCCCAAACCAGTTACAACTTTTTGAACATCGGGAACAAAACGAATGAACCGCATGATCCTTACCAATCTGAAAATCCTCAGTATCATTACCAGTGAAGTATCCGGTAACGGTAGAAAAATCATCAACAAGGAGGGCAAACTGCCAACAACAAGAATAAAATCAAATACATTCCAGCCATTGGCAAAATAGTTCTTCCGGCCATACTCCCTGATTTTGATAATAGCCTCAATGGTAAAAAACAGGATAAAAAAATGATCCACCCATTCAAGAATAACATCGTGTTTGAATTTTGGAAAATACATTGTGAAAATCACAATGGTATTCAAAACGATCGCTATAAGTACCTTACGTTCTTCGAGGAAAATTCTTTTAAACATTGGAATACGCTTAGATGTTTTGACACGCCCGATATTATGCTTTCTTTACTGGATTCCACCTTTCAAAAGCAGCCAAATAATGCATTTATCAGACTATAAAAAAAGGCTGCCTGATGAGCACAAAGATAAAAATTAATAACTACCGGAAACCAATTATTTTCAAGTCAAAACCCGCCTTGAAAAAACTGTTGGAAAAATGAATAAATTGGTGCTAAAAATCATCAAATTTTGAAAAAAAAGATGCTATAAATTATTGTTTTTTATTTTCCAAAATATTGGCACAAAAATTCACTTTTATTTGGTTTTTTTTGGTTAAATTCGCCATCAAACAAGTATAGATTAATGAAACTCGGAGTATTAAAAGAACACAACGACAAGCGCGTAGCTCTGGTGCCTCAAAGTCTGTCAAAATTCAAGAATCTTGGAATTGACATTCTCATTGAAAAGGGAGCCGGAGAAGGTGCCATGCATCAGGATGAAGCTTATGCTGAGCACGCTACCGTGACTTCTCGCGAGGAGATCATTAAGAATGCTGACTTACTGGTTAGTATTGATCCGATCAGCGATGAAGAATTAAAAATGGTGCCGAAAGGCAGAACCATTATTTCTCAATTTGCGCCTTTCCACGACAAGGAAATTACCGGCAAGCTGCAGGAGCTTGGACTGAAGGGATTAAGTATGGATATGATCCCCAGGACAACGCTTGCGCAGGCTATGGATGTATTGTCTTCGATGGCATCGGTTGCAGGTTACAGAGCTGTTCTCGAAGCAGCAACCTACCTGCCAAGATTCCTGCCGATGATGATCACGGCGGCTGGTAGTATCAAGCCATCAAAGGTGCTCATCCTTGGAGCAGGGGTAGCCGGACTTCAGTCTATTGCCACAGCCAAGAGACTTGGAGCCCAGGTAGAAGCCTTTGATACCCGTTTGGCTGCCAAGGAAGAAGTGGAAAGTCTCGGAGCCAAATTCGTTGAAGTCGAAGGGGCCAAAGATGATACCGATGCAGGTGGATACGCTGTTGAACAAACAGAGGAATTCCTCCAAAGGCAACGTGCTGAGGTCCAGTTAAGGGCTTCTAAAGCAGATATTGTCATTACTACAGCTCAGGTTCGCGGACGTAAAGCTCCTATCCTGGTGCCTAAGGAGACTATTGCAAAAATGAAGAAAGGATCTGTTATTGTCGACCTCGCTTCCTCTACAGGAGGTAATGTGGAAGGCAGTAAGGACAAAGAAGTTGTTCAAGTCAACGGAGTAACCATAATCGGTAATTCCAGCCTTGCTTCCAAAATGCCTGAAGATTCAAGTTTCCTCTACTCTACCAATTTACTGAACTTCGTCACTATCCTCATTAAGGAAGGCGAATTGGTTCTTGATAAGGAAAATGAGATCATCAGAGGTGCATGGTTCACAGAACCTGTCGAAGCTGAAGCATGATTTGACTGATTAATAAGGAACACATTAATTGTTTTAGTCCTTTTACCAAATTATTAAACACCAATTAAAGAATATGGATACGTTTTTTGTGTTTTTCGATAAATACCTCATCCTCATCTATCTATTGATCTTTACGATCATATTGGGGTTTGAGGTCATCTCAAAAGTACCGACGGTGCTCCACACGCCTTTGATGTCAGGAGCCAATGCCATTAGTGGCGTTGTGATTATCGGTGCCATTCTCCTGGTCCGTGCCGCGGATCCAAATGATTATTTTTCATTAGGTCTTGGATTCTTCGGAGTTGTACTCGGTATGACTAACGTGATTGGAGGTTTTGTTGTTACCGACAGAATGCTCGAGATGTTCAAGAAGAAGAAAAAATAGCATTTCTTCTTATTACCTGAATAATCAATTCAGGAATTAATCCGAATCAATTGAAAGATTGAGGATTTATTCAAAACGAAAAAAAAGAAAATGGCTTACGATTTTTTTATAAACTTAGGATATTTAGTTGGAGCTATCGCCTTTGTATGGGGTCTCCGGCTACTCAGTTCTCCTGATACTGCAAGACGGGGGAACATTCTGGCAGGTATCGGTATGGGTTTAGCGATCCTGTCTGCGCTCTTTACTCGTGAAATTGCTGCCCCTAGCAATAATTACGCCTGGATTCTGGGCGGAATGGTTGTTGGAGGTGTCGTTGGTGGTTTTGCTGCCAAAAAGGTAAAAATGACCGATATGCCACAGATGGTTTCCATCTTCAATGGATTAGGTGGTGCCTGTGCGGTTTTATTAGCTTCTGTGGAATTGTTCTTAATGTACAAGGGAACCACTGCCCCGGCCAGTAATGGCCAGTTGGGTATCATTCTGGGTACTGTACTCATTGGTGGTATTACCTTTACCGGTAGTATGCTGGCTTACACCAAACTACACGGTTCGATCTGGGATAATACTTTTGTTCTTCCTAAGCACAACCTGATCAACAACATCCTTTTGGTTGGCTTGTTGGCCTTTGCAGTTTACCTGTTCATCCTTGGTTCTGCTGCGGGTACCACTTTGGGAATTCTCTTCCTGGCCCTTGCACTCATTTATGGAGCTTCTTTTGTAATCCCAATCGGGGGTGCTGATATGCCAGTGGTAATTTCATTACTGAACAGTTTCTCCGGTCTTTCAGCTGCAGCTGCCGGTCTCATTTATGGCAACAATATGATGCTCGTTGGTGGTATTCTTGTTGGTGCTTCCGGTACCATCCTTACCGTCTTGATGTGTGAGGCGATGAACCGTTCTCTGCTCAATGTATTGATCGGTGGTTTTGGTGGCGGCGGAGCCAGTGCTAAAGGTGCTGACGGCGAACAAATCGCCAAAGAAGTATCTCTCTCTGACGCGGCCATTCAGCTCTTCTATTCACAGTCTGTTGTAGTTATTCCGGGATACGGACTTGCGGTAGCACAGGCACAGAAGATCGTTAAAGAGGTTGATGACCTGTTGAGCGCCAATGGTGTGGAAGTAAGATACGGAATTCATCCTGTAGCAGGACGTATGCCTGGTCACATGAACGTATTGCTGGCCGAGGCTGACGTACCTTATGACAAACTGCTTGACCTGGATGACGCGAATAATGCACTGAAAAGTGCAGACTTTGCCATCATCGTAGGAGCTAATGACGTTGTTAACCCTGCTGCTTTAGATGACCCAGGTAGCCCAATTTACGGAATGCCTGTATTGGAAGTATGGAACGCCAAACACGTAATTGTACTTAAGCGTAGTATGAATCCTGGTTATGCAGGAATTCAGAACCCATTATTCTTCCACGATAAGAACAGAATGTTATTCGGAGATGCAAAAGATACAATGACTAAGCTTGCCTCCGAATTGAAAGGAATGTAATTGATATAAACATTTCACTTAAATGGCAGTTAATTCATTTGAAATTAGCTGCCATTTTCTTTTATTATCTTTTAGAAAAAAACTGACATGAAAAAAGGAACTTACGATTTGGTAATCATCGGTGCAGGCCCCATTGGACTTGCCTGTGGAATTGAGGCTGAAAAAGCAGGGTTAAATTACACCATCATTGAAAAAGGCTGCCTGGTTAATGCATTGTACAACTACCCTAAAAACATGACCTTATTCTCCACTTCAGAACTCCTGAAAATCGGCTATGTTCCTTTTATTTCCCATGGACATAAACCAACT
>QQUB01000656.1 GCA_008501835.1 Bacteroidota bacterium | reverse complement strand
CCTGAAGAGGATGAAATATTTCCCGTCCATCCTTGCCAGACCGAAGCTTCCCCAGAGTACAACAACAGTGCCTAAGCCATACACAACCCGTCAACCTCCCGGTTTCCAAATAATGTTGCACACGACTTCTGTGAGTGTCCCAGCGGTCAGACACTTCATCCAGAGCAAAATAATCCAACTCCGGCAATGGCATCTTTTCCCCACCCGATAGCTTTTCTTACTGATTGTTTAAAAGAAGAACTCTAACAAAATATCCTTGTAAATCAATCTTCCGTTAAAACCTGAAGTTGTAATTTTAATTAACCTTCACCATAGTCTGAATGTATCCGAATTTTCTCAATAAATAAATCTTCCGGTGCCCATTCCTGAGCCGAGAACTCTTTCACCTCTTTCACTCTTCGTAAGGTCAGCCCCTGAAATAATGGCTGTAGCCGACGCCCCACAATCAGGATATTCACCAAATGACCATATATAGCCACCCCCTGATCTGGCTGAAACTGAATCTCTTCAAAAAGCGCGGTGGAAAAAGAACGCTGATTACCCGAATTCAGACTAAAACAAACCATTTCTACCGTTTTCCCCAACTGTCGTTCTAAAGTATAAAAGTCCGTTATCTCGGCAGGGTTTTGGCCAAGCCGAGTCGTCCAGCCTGAAGGTTGGTCTAATTCTCTGTTCATCTCACTTTTCCGTAATACTGAGGTTATTTTAA
This sequence comes from Bacteroidota bacterium, assembly GCA_008501835.1. Taxonomy (GTDB): domain Bacteria; phylum Bacteroidota; class Bacteroidia; order Chitinophagales; family Saprospiraceae; genus BCD1. The sequence goes on along the minus strand of QQUB01000656.1, from coordinate 4,328 downwards.
TTTGAAAAATTAGCAAAGGTTACGTTTCCAATCCCTATATTACTCCTTACCTGACTACCGTGAATCAACTGTCCCTCTTTCACCAAGCCAGCTTTCCCCGTTGTTGTTTAAAACCTTTTGTTCCTAACCAAATCAGCTCACGCATCAATGGCGCAGCCCGCAAGCGGGTTCTCAGCATTGCATTTTTGACTAACGTAAAAAAGGCGAATGCCTGCTTTTGACCCGTTTCTCTGCTCCGGTCTCACCGGAACCTGTTTTAAACAACCACAACAAGGAGAAAACAACATGGCAAAAAACAACCTCGTTATTCTAACCGGAAATATCGGCGCAGAAGCAAAAATCATCGAAACTGAACAATCCACCTTTGTTTCCGCTTCCTTAGCCACCACCGATAGCTACAAGGATGAGAATGAAGAATGGCAACAAACAGAAACTGTCTGGCACAACCTCATTTCCTTTCACCCTGTAGTCATTGAGACATTCAAAATCCTGAAGAAAGGTACCCGAATCAAAATAAAAGGCAGTGTATCTTATCGAAAATTCCAGGCCGTAAACGAAGAAGGGAGGCTTTTAACCACAGAAGATGGAACGCCCATCCTAAAACAAGAAGCGACCATAAGGGTTGATGCAGTAGAACTTGCACCATTGTTTAAGAAAAGGTGATTTTTTAATAAATAAGGGAGCGTGTAGCTCCCTTATTTTATCCATCTTTAAGAAAACATCAAAATTGTCCTTCACCCAATGGAGAATCAAATTGAATCACAGTAATTACAACCCCATCACTCCGGTCATTCTCCTCAAGCGACAGAAACTCACTTATCTCTACGACCTCCATCTCCAGAAGTTTTTTGTAAAGGATTTCCAAACCTTGTCCGAAAACCCCCACCGTGGCATATCCAAAATGCAACACCAATAATCCACGCCCTGGAAAAAATTCAAGGCTACTCATCCCAGAAAGTGGCAATGCTTTCTGCTCCCCACTTTTAAATCGAAAATTGATAAAATTAGATGGTTGATTGCCCGGCAATACCAACCGAAAAAAAGCAATTTTTTCTTCGCCCTGGTTCTGTGGAGGATTTAGCGAATGTTTTCTATCAAAGGGTGAGATCCTTTCCATGTTGTTGTTTTGGATTTTTAATCGATGGTAAATTTGCTTTGCCTTTCATTGTGCCTTTTCTCTGTTGCTGCTTTCCCTGCCAATAGGCAATTTCTCGTGCTGTCATCCGCTGCCCCGTTCTTAACACGGCCTGTTCCAGCGCTTTTTTATCATCCGTGAAAATCCGGGCAGATTCCCGAGCCCGTGATATACTCACATAAAATTGTTCAGAACTAGCCGCTGCCTGTGATTGGGCTGATTGGGCTATTAACACCCGATCCACCGTTTTCCCTTGCGCACTATGACTTGTCGAAACATAACCATAAGTCAGATGGCCAAAATCTTTATCAAGGGTTTTCCCCGTATGTAATCGAATATGCCCCTCCGAAGTAAAGCCATTGACCCTAAAAACATCCCCATTATTCACCCGACTACCTTCACGGGTCTTCCCCCCTTTGGTCACGCGAATTTTATCCCCTTTAGCTAACCGCAATCTTTTTTGTTCATAAACCGTAAATCGATCAGACACAGTCAATGACAGGGGAGCAGAAACATGCATTCCTCGCTTCTCAGCTTCAAGCACCTCTACCCCATTCTGCTCCTGTAACTGTATCCGCCACCGGTCGCCTTTTTTATGTCCCCCCACCGCATTTTGATGAAACTCAACCAATAAATCTTCCTCGGGGTCAAAATAATGCCGCTTATCCTGCTTAGCTTCTTTCGTCCAGTTGGTGTTTTTTAATCGTGTAAAGACTCTCTCTTCACTGTCCAACAATCCTTCCTCCTGCAATTGCTGCCGCAATGCAGCTGTCATTTGCTGACCTTCCTTATGAGTCGGAATAACCACCAGCAAGGATTTTCGTTCTCTGACTGATTGAATATACCGATGAACCAATGCCTGTTCACGCTTTGTCTTGTCCTGCAGTTCCACCACACCTCCCATTCGATCCAATTGCAATAAAGCCCGGTCAATTTTCCCTTCGGAAGTCAGTTTGACCACCTGTTTAAATCGAGGATTATGTCGTTGACGCTGAATTTTATTCACCCGTACCACCGGTATCTTTCCCTCACGCTCTAATATGGATAATGCATCCCCAGCCGCCACCGACGCATGCTGTTTCACATCACCGGTCAGCAAAATTCTGGCATTTTGTTTTTTAGCTATTTCAAATAATTGGTTCATATCCCTATTGCCGATCAAACCGGCTTCATCCACCCAGATAACCGCTCCTTGCATTCTCTGCTGCAATTCCTTATCAACAAATAGTCGTGCCAGCGTATTCGCTTCATTAAACCCTTCTTTTCGAAGCACTCCACGAGAAGCCGCAGCGGAAGGGGCAAATCCAAAAAAATTGACTCCCGCTTGTTCAATGCCATTTCGTACTTCTTTCACTAAGGTCGTTTTCCCTACGCCAGCCCCACCAGAAATAATTGTCACTCGGTTCACATCCTCCAAAGCATGGCTAATGGCTTGCCTTTGCTCTTCATTTAAAAAATCCGCTTGTGGCACATAATTCGCATTCAGTGGAGAGCATTTCCCTTTACCATCCCGCACAAATGCCAACATACGGTTTTCCTCTGCCAGAGCTTCCTGCGTCGTCACCAAAGTCAAATAATTTCGCTCTCCACTCAATAGCTCACAATCCCGCAGGGCCGTTTCCACCTGTTCAGGCAAAATATCACCGTAAGCTCTTTTCAACGCTCCGGCTTTCACCTGATAAGCTTTGGTTACGCTTTTGCGTTCCAGTAAATGATCCAGTGAACGATTCACTGCCTCTGCAGCAGTCACTGGTGCATCCTCCCTACCCTGGAGATTTCCATAAGCTGCCTTTTCCACTTTCTGCAACTCTTCGGATTTCACCGATGTGCGCCAATGGCTCTGCAAACCCTCCCAGCTTTGACCGGGTATTTTTTTTGCCCGGCTCAACGCCCCCAACTTTTCTTTCATTTTTGCGGATAGGTAACCTTGCCTGGCTTCCTCTACCGCCGCCAGTTTTTCAATTTCCTCCGTCCGACGAGAAAATTTTTTTAGCAGAGAAGAAGGCATTCCCGTTAACTCAAACGCATAGCCCTTTTTCTCAATCCCATAACCCAGAGCTTTCAGCTTCATCGCCAACCGGGCATTAAAAGCCGCTTCAAAATAAGGGGCCTTGGTTTTAATAATGCCAAACTCCCCTGCCTGAAAACGCTGCATCTCTTCATGCCAGGTGGTATTAAAAACATACACATGCCGATGCAAATGTGGATCCGCCACCCCATCCACCGGACGACTGGTTTTATGGGTAAAAGAGGCCCACACCATATTGCCCGTTTCAGGATAATGTTTTTGCTTCCCCTGACCTTTCTGAGTGCGCATTTCACTTTCAATTTGCCGCATCGTTTCCGACACTGAATCTTCAAATGCCTGTTGAATCCGGTGGTCTCCCCCGACACCATAGGCAACGCTTACCGACTTAGGCACAGAAAAGGTAAAATCATACCCCGCCTTCCGATTCCGACCATGGCGTGGATTCAATCGCGATCCATCCGGTTTCTGATTGTTAATCAGCGCAGCAAAACTTTCCTGCTCCACCACACCTTGCAGCCCCAGTCTTTGCGCGGCCAAACCACCCCATCTGCCGAGGGTGGTTTCCCCGGCAGAGTAATAATCTCCACGGCTCAACCCTTCCTTAAAATATTCAAGCGCACCCGCAGCGCTCTTCGAGGCTGTAATTCTCAACATAACCAACTCAATTATAATTAGGATAAATACCAGCAGACATCTCGTCTAAGCGTGGCTTACAGAAGTACAAAAGACATTCTTTCAAAAAAGGAACGAGTTTATAATTTACTCTTTAGAAAAGGAAATTCCTTCCTCATATTTTCGATTTCGCAACCAGTCTACCGCCCAGGCTAATTGATTCAAAGCCCAGTCTCCCGGATCAGTTTGATGCAGGCTCTCTACATATTCAATCATCAGGGAATCCACCTCTTCGCACTCACCCTTAGCCTGTAGAATTTCACTTTTAAAAATCAGAGCATCCCAGTAAATTTCCTTAAAAGGCAATTCCTTTTTTCGCTCCAACAAATAATCCAGAATCACCATTGATTTATCCAGATTCATCCCAGTATGTAAGCCTTTCATAAGGCAAAAGGCCAGATAAAGCATAGAGTCATAATTACCCTGTTTCGCCCGTTCTCTGGCATCCGCTATTTCGCTTTCCACAATAATATCAAACATGTATTATCCATA
>QQUB01000621.1 GCA_008501835.1 Bacteroidota bacterium | reverse complement strand
CTCTGGTGGACATGAGTCCCATATCATGAAGGTTAGGAGCAAAGATGTAAGCGTCTTCATAAATGGTCCTGTCCTGGATAACGGTTTTGTCTCCCTGAAGAATTTTGAGAACTTGCTGATACCTGTTATTGAGGAAGAATATCTGGAGGTTAAAGGACCACCGTTGCATGTCGTTATAAAAATCGCTGAGGTAGGGATTGTTGTCTGTGGATTCGTAATGAACATCCCAGCCGAATTGTTTTCCCAGTTGGGTGCACAGAGTAGTTTTTCCCGCGCCGATATTCCCGGCAATGGCAACATGCTTGATCATTTTCTTTTCTTCACTCATAGTTGTTAGGATCGACAAGTTTTCAATTAAAAAAGACCTTTGGATATTTGGACCTTTAGACTATTTGATACCTGGATTCTTTGACCGGAAAGGTGCAGGATTTTCATTATGCAATAGTCCAAAAGTCTGTTTAACAATTTTATTCAAGATTTTAGTAACCCAAAAAATGTTATTTCATTTCGAGTGGAAGAGTGGATAAAATAGAAGGATGGATGACTTATTTCATTTATCCAATTTTCCAACTATCCAAATTTCCGCTACCCATTGTAATACTGTTTGGGATAAGAAATTAAGTTTTCAATGAATAAAATTTTAAACATGCTCTAAGTTACATGCGAAAATAAAATTAAAGTCGGGAATTTTTAATTCCCAGGACATTTAAACGATAAAATTTCAATTTTTGATAGATTTGTGAAAATGCTACCATTAAGCGAATAAAAAGGTGCGAACTTCTAATAATTTGATATGGTAATAGATAATAAGTTAATTTCAAAACTCGAAAAGCTGGCCAGACTGGAATTGGGAAAAGCTGAAAAGAAAAAAATCCGGGAGGATCTGAATGAGATACTCAAAATGGTTGAAAAGCTTAATGATCTGGATACCCAGGGGGTGGAACCTTTGGTTTACGTCAATGAGGAGAATGGAAATGTCTGGAGGGAAGACGAAATTGAATCCAGGATCAGCAGAGAAGAAGCATTAAAAAATGCTCCTGATCAGGATGGGACTTACTTTAAGGTGCCTAAGGTGATTAAGTAGAAAGTCCGCAGTCTTCAGTCTTCAGTCTTCAGTTTTTTTATAGCTGCAGGACTTGGCCCTGGAGTAAATTGAACAAAATCTAACAGCGAACAAAGCGAGCGCTAAAACAACGTCAAACAATTATTAAGATGAAGCCAATTATTTCCGTTGAACATTTGAGAAAAATTTACATCATGGGAACGACGCAGGTTAATGCCCTTCAGGATATTTCCATGGATGTTTATAAAAATGAGTATTTAGCCCTTATGGGGCCATCGGGATCCGGAAAATCCACTCTGATGAACCTCATTGGTTGCCTGGATACACCAACCAGTGGTCAATATTGGCTCAATGATACTGAGGTTAGTACCATGACGGATGATGAACTTGCTCACGTCAGAAATAAGGAGATCGGTTTTGTATTCCAAACTTTTAACCTGCTCCCAAGGTTAACGGCTTTGGAGAATGTTGCCTTGCCGTTGGTTTATGCAGGCGTTCCAAGAAAAATACGATTGGAAAAAGCTCAGCAGGTCCTGGATTCAGTTGGCCTTGGTGACAGAGTGGAACACAAGCCAAATGAGCTCTCAGGTGGACAGCGTCAACGTGTGGCTATTGCAAGAGCTTTGGTTAATGATCCATCGATCATTCTGGCTGATGAGCCGACCGGTAACCTCGACACCAAGACTTCCATTGAGATTATGGATATTTTTGACAAGATCCATGCGGCTGGGAATACTGTAATTCTTGTAACACACGAACCAGATATTGCGGAAAAAGCCAAACGAGTTATTTGGTTGCGGGATGGTCTGATTGAATCAGATACTATCCAGGAAACAGCTTCCGCCGAAGGATAAACACACCATCTTCTAAAAATAAAGAGTTGCGGATTACGCATTGCGGGTAATATTTAAAGGGTTATTTTAAATCTTTTCAAATTCCTTCCGGATAACCAATTTTTAATCCAAACCCTTTGGAATAATGGATGAAGTGGAAAAATGGATTTCTGGTCATGGAAACTTCCCTTCCAATTATCCACTCTTCCAGATATCCAGTCTATCGGATAAATTTGAAGTTCACAAAAAATATATGACTTTTAGAGGGTAAAATTTGAGCAAGCTCTTAACTTGCGCGTGTAGTCCGCAACTTTTTTATTGTACAGCGGTTTAAAAACAAAAACCTTTCCGTTTTGAAGATATATACGAAAAAGGGGGATCTGGGAGAAACCTCATTATTTGGAGGACAAAGACTTTCCAAACATCATTTGCGCATTGAATCCTATGGAACAGTTGATGAGTTGAATGCCCATGTTGGGGTTGTTCGTGACAGTCTGGAGGACCAATCATTACGTGATCTGCTTAAACGTATCCAAGACACCTTATTTGTTCTTGGTGGTATTTTGGCCAGTGCTCCAGGAAAAAGACCTGACTATCTCCTGGTAAAGGAAGCAGAGATTGATCTTCTGGAAAAGACCATTGATGAAATGGAAGAGACTTTACCTCCGCTCAAGAGTTTTATCTTGCCGGGAGGGCACACGGTTGTTTCCCACTGTCACGTGGCCAGATGTGTTTGCCGCAGGGCTGAAAGACGTGTGGTAGGACTAGCAACAGAAGAAGAAGTCGATCCATTGGTTATCAAATATCTCAACAGGTTGTCGGATTTTCTTTTTGTTCTGTCACGTAAGATAGGGCAGGATCTTGGTGTGGATGAGGTGGAATGGAAGAGTCGATGATCTTAACGCTTAATTGATCTCGGTTTCTTGTCCGACCTTAAATATAAATCCTACGTTGTATACATTTTCGATGGTTATTCGCGGGTCATCTTTGAGGATTTTTCGTAATCTGGAAATAAAAACATCAAAGCTTCTGCCGAGGAAGTAGTCCTTTTTGCCGTAGATTTGTTCCACGGCATCCTCTCTTCTCAGGATTTTATTTTCATTTAGACACAATAGTTTTAGCACCTCATTTTCCTTTTCCGTCAACCTTAAAGTCTGACCATTGAGACAAAGCTTTTGCAGGGAATAATCAAAATCGTATTGTCCGATTTTAAATTGTGACTGTGTGGATTCTACCGGAGTGGTTTTTTGAGATCGCCTCATGATCACATTGATACGACATAACAATTCCTCATCATCAAATGGTTTGGTAATATAATCCTCAGCTCCAATGGAAAACCCTTTCAGTTTATCAGACTTCATTGACCTGGCTGTCAAAAACAAAAAGGGAACCGTATCATTGATCTGTCTAATTTTTTGAGCAAGGGTGAACCCATCCATTTTGGGAAGCATGATATCCAGCAAACATAGGTCGAATGCATGTTTCTGAAAGGTTTTTAACCCAGATTCTCCATCACGGCATAATTTCACATCGAAGTTTTCCGATTCGAGAAATTCCATAAGGAGGAATCCTAAACTGGTGTCATCTTCTACTATTAAAATTCTCATTCTAATAAATTTGGCTGTTCTGAATTGATCTATCTCTGTGGTGTAGGTAAGAACAGAGCAAACTGGCTCCCTTCATTTTTATTACTCATCACCTTGATAAACCCTTTGTGAAGTCCCATGATCAGTTTTACATAGGTAAGCCCCAGACCGAACCCCTTCCGGTTATGGGTATTGCCTTCACCAAGTCGTTGAAATTTGTCAAAAATGATTTTTTGCTCAGATTTGGGAATGCCGATACCATTGTCCTTAAAAATTATCGTCACTCCCTTTGAGGATTGCTCAGCCGAAATAGAGATCTCAGGTTTATTGTCATTGTATTTAATAGCATTTTCCAATAAGTTTCTGAAAACATTACTTACGTGTAATTTGTCTCCAAAAATTTCAAGATCGTCGGGTAAATCATCTGTTTTGACAGCTGCCTGGTTGTTCTGGATCTGAATATCCATATCACTAAGAACGCCATGAACTATTTCTTTAAGGCTGATGAATTCTTTTTGTAGTTGATACTCCCCATTTTCAAGTTTGGCAAGATGTAGCACCTTTTCGGACTGGTCTAACAATTTGGCACTTTCCCGACGAATGATTTGAAGATATTTATTGTCGTCGGGAAGTTGATTTTGCCTGGAGATCATTTTTGATGCCAGTAGAATATTGGTTAATGGCGTTCTGAATTCATGAGCAGTATTGTTGAAAAAATCAATATTGATTTCCGATTGACGTTTTTGCCTCCAGAGCATTAGATTGGCAAAGAAAAATACGAGGCCAATAAAGATTAAAACAGCAATGGAGGAAACCAGAATAAACCGTGATTCTCCCAGGAAATACCGGTTCTTTTCCGGAAAGGCCACATTGACAAAGGCAGATTCGGAGTTTTCATTTTGAACCGGGAACTGGTAGGTATTGGGTTCCTCATTTTTATCAATTTTTTTTCCCGTAAAGGAAATGGAGTAGTTTTGGTCAATATCATAAAATTCCAAAGCATGGGCCATAGATCCGAGTAAAGCTGAATCGCGATCCTTTTGAGAATTGATGGCGCAGGTAGGTTGGTTAAAAATGTTGCTGTTTACTTTACAGGCAGAGCTGTCAGCACAGGAAGGAACTCCGTAGAAACCTTCCACCGTTGAACATAATGCTGTACAAACCCGGTTGTCAAAAGCATCCTCCATAAGCCTTTTGGAGTGTTGTATCCAGTTGAACTGAATAATTACCAGGGCAATTATGGAAAGTGTGGATGCTAGCAGTATGGCTGGAGTGCGTCCGATTTTCATAATAGAACTTTTTATTAATCACCACCACAAAATAACAGAAAATTGCTGGACCTTTAGTTCCTTTAACAGGTGCTTAACAAGTGCATAACAGCCGGGTAACAGCATTTTGGAGGGGCTTGAATTACTTTTGCCTCAACCAAAATTGTTTAATCTAAAAATTGTATCATGAAAAATTTAATGTTATTGCTGGCTTTCTCTGGTGTATTATTCACAGTGAATCTTAATGCCCAAACTACCGCTAAATGCTTGACAATGGAAGAATGCCTCGCCC
>QQUB01000220.1 GCA_008501835.1 Bacteroidota bacterium | reverse complement strand
GGGGTCCCGCTAATCCAGTTTGGAGCAGGGGTATTGACATCGGGTGTTTCTCCTTCCCATCCATAGAATGTATGTGGAAGAGAAAGGTAGTGTCCCACATCATGCGCCCAGGTATGATCCCCGGGGCCTATGCAGGTCTTTTTGAGGGCAATACCAGCTGAGTAATAGGCATAACCACAGGCACCTGCAGGGTCTTCAACAATATAACAGTTTATGGTATTGGATACATTGTGCTCCTGCATCATCTGCCATCCTCCTCCAAAATTGTGGGTTGCATATTCTGAGCTGTAGATATATCTGATATCCCCTTCGATGAAAAACCGAATATTGGCTTCCTCGAAATCCTGGTTTAATACACAAAAAGCTTTCAGGATACGTTCAAGGCCAAAAAAACCGGTGCCTTCATCCGTTCCTACCACATGAATGGTTAAAGGGACAAAGAGTATCTCATCCGTTTTTTCAAATGCAGCAGGATTGGATTGATATTTTTTAAGCCATTCCACCTTGCCGTCTGTTGTAGCACAATATTGATCTACATCCTGGGCAATAGACAGATAAGCAATGGAAAACATCAAAAAGAGCAATACAAAAGAGCGTTTTAAATTCATCATACTAGTTTTAAAAAAAAGCCTAATAAGACGTCTCAGGTGCTTATTAGGCTTTCCATATATTTTTACTGAGTAATCATTATACAAAATTCAGCAACCAATGGTTGAAACCGGTTTTGAATTATTGAGTGATTACCACTTTTCTGGTGATTTTTCCTTTCTGTGAATTGATGTTCACGAAGTAAACACCAGGCGCTTCACCGTTTAATGCCAAGGTGTAGATATTCTGTCCTTCAGCAAAAAATTGTTGAGGCAATTGTCTTACTACCTTACCGGTAATATCTATCAGGCTGATTTGTCCTTCAAATCCTTCCGAAACATTCAGACGGAACTGCAGGTCTTCATTACTGGAAACAGGATTAGGTAATATTTTGAAATCATTTACCTGTGTAAGTTGATCTACGGCAACGGCAGTACCAGTTCTGAATTTTCCGTTTTCTGAAAAGGTAGCACAGGTTCTGGCTTCATTTACAGCTCTGACTCTCCAGTAGTAGTTCTTGTCAGGTTCCATGTCGATATAAAGCGTTTTGGAAGTCCCGTAAACAGACTCCTTATGTCGCCAGAAGTTAGTCGAGAAAGAACTCAGTCTTGAAATTTCAATGAAGTAGTGAGTAGCTCCTTCCACCTGGGTCCATTCCAATTGGACTACATTATATGCCGGAATGGCTTCATCGTATGCCGGAGAGATGATATCCGGAATACCAGTGAGCTCGGCATGAGTAGGCGTATAATTCGGACGGATATATGCTCTTGCCTGTGTATTGAGATCAGTGATAATAAGATCAGACTGATCCTGGGTAAAAGTGTAGTCAGCTGGCTCGCAATCCAGGAAGTAACTCATGATATTAACTTCCATTGGGTCGACAACAGTTCCGGTTGGGTCCATGGCTCCACCTGTGTAGTTACAGGTGTTCCAGAGAAATCCGAAATTGTAATCAGGAGGAGTATCACAAACGAGGTCAGCAGCTTGATCACAATTGCTGCCATCTTGCAATTCGTTAGGCGTGTTCTGCGGAGAATTCACACCAACCTGATTGGTAGGGAAATCGTCCGGGTCAAAGTGGTTAGGTACTTCCCATCCCAAAAATGGGTGCGCAAGGCTGAAGAAATGGCCAACCTCATGGGACAATGTTTTTTTGAAACGGCCAATTTCATCAATCCGCATAACGAGCCAATCGAAATTTGGAGAGAAATAACCTAAAGTTTCTGACTGTCCTGGAATACCTCCGGCATCCTGTACCACGAAAATGTTGATGGCGGCATTATCTCTATTACTTTGCATCAGGAATGAAGTTCCCTCATGGTCAGAATACATGGTGGTATTATTGATGTAATTGAAATCTTTCAGGTAAAACTGAAGATCCATTACGGCATAGGTTTCGTTGAGTTCACAAACCTGGTCGTATACTTTTTGCTCCGATACCGCACCCGTACCATCATTTTTGGCTACGAGGTGAAATCTCAATGGAACCCAAACAGTACTGCGCTCCATAATGGGGTTTGTGCGTAAAATATCTTTATTGGCTCTGGTCCTTTCCAGGATTTCAACCTGCATGTCATAAGTTGTACCACATGGTTCATAAAGAGCCTGGCCAAAACTGAAACCGGCACCAGTGAAAGCCAGAATAAAGATGAGAATTGCTTTTTTGAACATAATTTTTTCTTTTAGAAATGTCATTTTTCTTATTGCGGCCACAAATTTAATCAAATAGGCAATAGTTTGGACGAAAAATGTTTAATTCTTTGGTCTTGAGTTTAACAAACTCCTTTAATTTACTACTTTTGTGGCCGATAAGCAAACGCGTTTTTCAGTTTTTTAAAACGAGTTAAAATAATCTTTTTTACAATAAAATATTTTAATAGTTATGAGCAAAGTAACCGTAGTGGGTGCAGGTAACGTTGGAGCAACAGTAGCCAATGTATTAGCCCACAAAGACCTTGTAAATGAAGTCGTATTACTGGACATTCAGGGGGACCTTGCCCGCGGTAAAGCTTTGGATACCTGGCAGCAGGCACCCATTGATTATTACAGTACGCGGGTCCTAGGAACAGAAGATTATAAAGATACTGCCAACTCTGATGTGGTAGTGATCACAGCTGGTATTCCACGTAAGCCGGGAATGAGCCGCGATGATCTTATTTCTACCAATGCCAAGATTGTTACCTCTGTTACCAAATCCATCATGGAACATTCCAAAAGCCCAATCATCATTGTGGTTTCCAACCCATTGGATGTGATGACTTATGCTGCTTACGAAGCTTCCGGACTGGATTCTTCTAAAGTGTTTGGTATGGCTGGTATTCTCGATACAGGACGTTATCGTGCATTCCTGGCAGAAGCATTGAATGTTTCTCCTAAAGATATTCAGGCTGTATTGATGGGTGGTCACGGTGATACTATGGTGCCACTGCCAAGATATACAACCGTTGCCGGTATGCCTGTTACGGATATGATCGATGAGGATAGCCTCAATGCTATTGTGGAAAGAACCAAAAAAGGTGGAGGTGAACTCGTGAAACTGATGGGTACATCTGCATGGTATGCTCCAGGAGCTGCTGCAGCTCAAATGGTAGAAGTGATCCTGAGAAATGAGAACAGAATCTTCCCATGTTGTGTGAGACTTTCCGGACAGTACGGAATTGATGACCTTTTCCTTGGAGTTCCTGTTAAATTGGGCAGAAACGGTATCGAAGAGATCATCGAATTGAACCTGAACGATGATGAAATGGAATTATTGAATGCTTCAGCAGGTGCTGTACGCTCTGTAAAAGAAGTATTTGACGGAATGGGATTGCTTTAATAAATGAGCATGACGATTAAAACCTCTACAGGTTTTTAATTGACCATTAAATGACGAAAGAAAAGTTGCCCGGGCCTTCAAGTGAAGGCCCGGGCATTTTATTTTACAATCATACTAATGGACCTGAGTCTTTGATGTACCACGCTGGCGGGGTCGGATCAATGGAGAAAAGGTAACTTTTCCCATGATCCGGGGGTGGAATCCATCCGGCAAGCGATTCCACCCCCGATTTTAAGTTAAAAAGTTTACACTTTTCAACTTAAAACCGACCCCGCCAGCGAGGTACAATACAATTTCATTTCAACTCTCTTTTATTTCACCACTATTGTCCAGTAGCATAGATTACAACTTAATGATCCTCTTCGTCTTTTGATTGCCACCCAATTGTAATCGTACAAAATAGGTTCCGGCCGGCAGCCGGTGCAGGTCTACATTCACATTATGAGACCCCGGTTGCATTTTTCTGTTAAAAACAGTCATCAATTCACTACCTATCGCATCAAAAATGCTTAACCTTCCCCACTCATCGAGAGACTCAAAGGTGACGTTCAGATTATTCCGGCAAGGATTTGGAAAACAGTTGAGTTTTAAATCCATTTCCGCAGTCAGATCAGGTCCTGTCGAATTCACGGAACAACCCAAAAGGACCGGCAGGTAAGTAAAATCATCATACAGCAGATCTCTCACTTCAGTTTCGGAAACTCCGAACCAGTCCATCAGTACTGAACCGTAGATGTCCCGAAAGTCATGTTGCATAGGTACGCCCTCGGTATTATCTACCTCCGGGGAAATTTCCGGGTTATCCCCAAAGATCATTGGATTGACACAGGACCCAAAAAGAAGCATGGGTGCTGCAGTACCATGATCGGTACCCAGACTTTCATTGGATTTTATTCTTCTTCCAAATTCGGAGAAGGTCATGGAAAATACACGTTCATCCAATCCCTGGGCTACAAGGTCCGCCTGAAAGGCCGCCATGGCATCTGAAAGGGTTTGCAACAATTCTGCATGACTGCCCATCCCTGTGTCACCTGCGTCCACCTGGTTAGCATGGGTGTCAAATCCTCCAAGACTAACGATATAAACTTTAGTCTGTAATCCACCTCCGATCAGTAAAGCCACGTTTTTCAATTGATCCGCCAGATCATTCCCTTCAGGGTAATCAACCATATTGGTTCCAAGATTGGCAGCATCAGTAATGGTATCTCCATATGCGTTTGATTGGGCAATGGCAACTCTCAAAAATGCGAGTTCCTCACCATAAGGTGTGTCAGGAAGTTCACCGGGTTCTCCCTCGGTCAATGGCGCAAGGTTGAATGGGTCGTTAAGGGTCAGGCTGAAGTTGGTTGCGGTCCCCTGGCAGGTTTCGGAAACTGTCCTACCCATGGTTATGGCAAAAGGGTCCGGATAGGTATCGTTGGGATAACCTTCAGGGTATTCCGGATATAAATTCTGGAAATAACGGCCCATCCAGCCGGTTGTCCAGTATTCATTGGCCGGTGAACCGGAAGTCCAGATGTCTGTTGAACGGAAGTGGGACCGGTTTTGGTTGGGGTAGCCAACCGCCTGCATTACTCCCAGGCGACCGTCATTATATAAATTTTGTACGCCCGTCATGACTGGGTGGAGACCAACTTCATC
>QQUB01000299.1 GCA_008501835.1 Bacteroidota bacterium | reverse complement strand
CTCCTTCATTTACCGTGTAACCAAAATCATTGGAAAACTCAAACAATCCAATTCCATCATTATTTGCATCGATTAAAGTGAACTGCAATCCTCCCGGACGCAGATTCACACCATAAACAACACCCTGAAGCTGACAAGCTACATCCATGGAATCCACAACTCCTTCTGCATCCACGGTTGTTACCACACCGATATCATATGGCGGATAATTTGGATCAACATCCATAATCACATCAATATCTGCCGTATACCTTGGCAATAACTGGTAACCACTTAAATGAGGAGAAGATGAATCAAATTGCCCGCCAAGTCCCGTCAGGTTGAAGGCAGAGGTTGGTGCAGTTGTTCCATACAAATCAACATCGGCATCAATTCGCATGGTATAAGTATTGGTACCATCCGTAACATCTACATTAAAACCTGAACCACTGTTTGTCCAATCTGCAGGATCAACGATTGTCAGATTTTCAATGGTCACCAACTGGGATTCTGTCGTTTCATCCAGGGCTGTTACAACCGTAGGAGCAAACAAAGCATTGCCTGCTGAAACCATCCAAACTGTATCCGGGGCAATCTGTGTCAATCCATTGAACTGACCGATCTCTCCACGAACTATAACTTCATCTCCTTCATTTACCGTGTAACCAAAATCATTGGAAAACTCAAACAATCCAATTCCATCATTATTTGCATCGATTAAAGTGAACTGCAATCCTCCCGGACGCAGATTCACACCATAAACAACACCCTGCAACTGACAAGCTACATCCATGGAATCTACTACTCCATCTGCATCCACGGTTGTTACCACACCGATATCATATGGAGGGTAGTTCGGATCCAATTCTGCCTCCACTTGCAAATCAGCCATATATCTTGGCAGAATCTGATAACCACTGGTATAAGGTGAAGAAGAATCGAACTGACCTCCAAGTCCGGTCAGGTTAAAAGTCTCGGTTGGTGCTGTTGTTCCATATAAATCAACATCAGCATCAATACGCATGGCATACGTATTGGTACCATCTGTAACATCTACATTAAATCCTGATCCGCTGTTTGTCCAATCTGCAGGGTCTACAATTGTCAGATTTTCAATTTTAATCAGCTGGGATTCGGTTGTTTCATCCAATGCAGTTACTACCGTGGGAGCAACCAAAGCATTGCCAGCTGAAACCATCCAAACTGTATCCGGATCAATCTGTGTCAATCCATTAAATTGGCCTATGCTTCCCTGAACCACTACTTCATCTCCCTCATTTACGGTGTATCCATAATTAGTGGAAAATTCAAACAACCCGATACCGTCATTATTTTCATCGATCAAGGTAAATTGCAAACCAGAAGGCCTGAGGTTTACACCATAAACAATTCCCTGGATCTGACATTCAACACCCAATGAATCCGCTACACCATCAGCATCAACTGTATTAATTGTTCCAATCGCATAAGCTGGAATTGGAGTATCATTATCTTCGATGGTAATGGTAAAAGTGTTCGCTAAAACATCTGCCTGAATATTGGCACCCGAAAGATTAAGCACAATCTGCTCTGTACCCTCCACATTCTGATCATCGATGATCTGAACGTTGTAATACACGGTATCTGTTGCAAACCCGGAAACAAAATCTGTAGTATCAGCCCAGGTAAAATCAGCATCTAAGGTTGCAGTTGAGAGTCCGCTGTTCAACGCAACAGAAATTTCCCATGGCACCGCATCTCCCGCAGGGTATTCAACGCCGAAGACAACTGCCCCATCACCTTCTCCTACAGAGGCTTCCGTTGAGATAAAACGAATCAAAAAATCAGACTGACAATTGGATGCAACTCCCGGATTACCCAAGAGATCGATTCCGTCAATATCCACTCCGGTATCCGTAGCAGCTGCCTGCCAGTTAGCCGGGTCATTATTATCTGCTGCAAGGTCACAAAGTATTAGAGAAGAACCATTCCCATCTGGATGCATTGGCCAGCCGTTTGTATCATCATAATCAACGATATCCACCATTACATCCGAAGGGTCATGAATGATGATATCCTCCCCTCCATTACTGAGTCCGCCACTGGTCCATTGATATGCCGTTACGCCAAAGTTATTCAACATGGCCAACGAATCTACCGCCACCACAACATATTCTCCGGACATGAGCATATGGGATGGGAAGGTATAAGTAACACCTTGTTCAAAATAGTAGCCTGCAAGATCCACTGCATCACCGGCATTGTAGATTTCAATGTACTCCAGAGAATCTGTTCCACCTTCCGGCGGATTGTACATTATTTCAGAGATCACGAGCTGGGCATTGAGCCCCACAAAGGTAAAAGCTAAAAAAAGTGGTAGTAGAAACCTTTTCATAGAAATGCGTTTTGTGAAGATGTGATGAGCGCAAAAAGTCACCATCTTCAAGGTTATGAAGTATGTATTCGGGTGATCAGAAACAAATAACGTACCTCCCAGTGAAAGGAAGCAATAATCACCTGTTTACAAAGTTAAAATAATCCGTGAGAACGAAAAATCTGATATGAAAAAACAAAAGCCATCCCTCAGGGATGAAGGATGGCTTTTGAAAAGAAAATTGAATTAAAGTTTAGAATCTAATCTTCAATCCAGCATTCCATGTACGTCCGAAACCAAATATACCGCGGTTATCGTAGAATTCGTTTCTGTTTGCAGTAGCCGGATCGTCAAGAATACTTGTATTCATTTCAGATACATACTCTGTATCCAATACGTTATTCATGTTAAATCTTGCAGTAAGATTTAATCCAGCGAGATCAAAGTTGTAGCTCAATCCAGCATCAACCAATGAGTAAGAAGGCAATTCAGCCACTTCACCACCTGGGTTCTGGAACTGATCATCATCAACACTGTAGTTTGCAAACAGGTTAGATGCAAAGTAGTAATCAGCATAGATACGCAAACCTTGTGCAGGTTTGAAAGTTGCACCAATAGAAGCAGTCGTCTGAGCTGCATCACCAACTTTAAGACCATCAGCATAGATAGTCAGGCTACCCTCAGGTTTGTCCTGATCAACGTTAAATCCTTGAGCTTCAAAGTCGCTGCTGTACTCCCAGTTACCAATGGAAAGCATACCGTTAAGTTCGATCCATGAAACAGGCATTGCTGTGAATTCCAACTCAACTCCCATATGTGTCTGTGATACATTTTCGAAGTTGTAAAGGATTTCCTCCTCCATCGCATTATCAATGCTTACGGCAAACTGACGATTACCCCACTGAGTGAAGTATCCATTCAATTTAGCTCTGAAAGCTTTGCTACGGAACCCGTAACCAGCCTCAAATGCTACAACTGACTGATTCTTAACATCTTCGTTAACATCGTTACGGAAGTTGATGAAAACATTATCAAAAATAGGCTGACGTGAGAAGTATCCACCATTTACGAAAATGTTGGAAGAAGCACTGATGTTATAGTTAGCTCCGGCTTTCACAGTACCGCCCATGAATGACTGCCATTCAGAAGTTTGCTCAGGATCACTATCGAGGTAGTTGAAGTAATC
Organism: Bacteroidota bacterium; assembly: GCA_008501835.1. Taxonomy (GTDB): domain Bacteria; phylum Bacteroidota; class Bacteroidia; order Chitinophagales; family Saprospiraceae; genus BCD1. The sequence goes on along the minus strand of QQUB01000299.1, from coordinate 16,941 downwards.
AATACGCTTGAATCCCTGGTGAGAACCAGTCGCCGAAACGAAAACAGAAAGAGCATCGTTAGAGTATTCAATCTGTCCGAAAAGACCAAGCCATCTTACCAAACCATCATTGTGGTAGTTCAGTACATTGTTACCATCGATATAGCTGTTATCGGAATAGTTACCGAATTCAGCTGGTGATTCTTCAGTGATCAGGTTACTTGGGTTGTTATCATCTGCACGAGAGATATAACCTTCGTTACCGAGCAGGTTCTCCAATCTACGGTAGTGGATACCTCTGTAGTAACGTCCGTCCAAACCTGCAGTCAACGTCAGGTTGGAATTCAGTCTGTGCGTCAAAGTTGAGTAAACTCCAAGCCAGTTATGAGAGTTCATAGAAGCTCTACGGATAAATCCGTCACCGCTACTTGTGGTAGTATACTGTCCATTGTCATCCGGATCTTTTGTTCCGAAAGAAGTAGCCTGTCCTGAGTTATAAGCTACGATATCATCAAACTGGATAACACCATCTGCATTTCTGAAATCAGTATCAGAGTCGAACATTCCTGCCAAACGACCACGAGGACCGGTTCCACCACCACGTCCTAATGAAACGTAAGCAGAAGTTTTCAGGTCAGTGTTTTCAGAAATAGTCCAGTAATGGTTCAAGAAAGCTTTTGGCTTGTGGTAGAAGTTTCTTCTCCATGAGAATTCTTCACCATCCAATTCACCTGACAACCAGTTGAATTTCGCACCATTGTTGAAACCATAACCACCTTCATCAGGCAAATTGTCAGGATCAACAAATGTTCTCAAAGTAACTCCGTCAAATCTTCCAGGAATGAAGCGCTGGTGGTGCCATTGTGGTGCACCAAGAGCAGTGAAAGAGATCATATGATCGTTGTTGAAACGCTTGGTCAAAGAAGCGAAGTAAGAGTAAGCACTGAATGCTGTTCCATTCACATACCCATTACCTCTGGTGTGAGTACCCTGAACAGTGAAAGCCCATCCTTTTTCGCCCAAACCGCTTGACAATACCAAACCATATTTCTGGTAGCCATCATTACCGACTCCGGCAGAAACAATACCACCTCTTTTCATATCGGCAGCGTTTGTTACGATATTGATAGAACCACCAACTGCTGGTACAACCAGTTTAGAAGCTCCCAGACCACGCTGGAAGTCAATACGGCTGGTTACATCTGAAAGACCGGCCCAGTTTGACCAGTAAACCCAACCATTTTCCATATCGTTTACAGGAATACCGTTGATCATAACGGCAGTATTTCTCTGGTCGAATCCACGAACGTTGATACGAGAATCTCCAAAACCACCTCCTGCTTTTGTTACATAAACAGAAGGAGACTTACGAAGGATCTCAGGATATTCCTGGTTTCCTACCAAAGCTTCGATTTTCTCGCCTGAAATTGTTGATACCGCAACTGGTGTACGACGATCAATAGCAACTGAGGCTACAACCTCAATTTCTCTAAGACCAACCGCCCCGAAGGCCAGTTCAACAGTTCCTAGGTCAGCAGTTCCATCTACTGACACATCTTTTTCCATATCCTCATACCCGGTGTATGAAAATATCAATGTGTAGTCACCCTTGTCAGGGAAATTAATTTCGAAATTTCCGTCAAAATCAGAAATGGTACCAGTGAGGGTACCTTTTACCAATACGGAAACTCCAATTAACGGATCATTGCTTTCAGCATCAACAACGGTTCCTTTGACAGAATTCTGTGCAAATACAACCATTACAGCTGCCAACAAGAAAAAGCAGGTAGTAAAAAGCTTCTTCATAATAAATTAAGTTAATTTAGTTAATGAATAAAATCCACCGTAAAGGTAAACAACACGCCTGACTTAACTTGTGTCAGAGGTTAACTTTTTGTTAACTTTTGGTAGGTATAATGTTAGGCCTTTTCATTTCATTCAATATCAAGCCATTACAATGTCTTTTTAATTCAAAAAATTAAAAAAAATCAATTTTTTTTAGAAATTAGCCCGAAAATAAGGCCTTAGAATATGAAATTTAAGAATTCCCTCCTGCTTTTGGCAGTAGTGCTTACTGCTGTTTTCTGCTTGTCTCCCACACAAAATCCAGTGGAGAAAACAAGTGTAATTGAAACCCTGCATTACAACGAAAAATCTCCACAATACTTCATCAGTGCACATCGTGGAGGCCGTTATATTAAAGGTTATCCTGAAAACGCAATTCCCACATTCGAATACACCCTGAACAGGGTTCCGAATGCTCTACTTGAAATGGATGTCAATATTACCGCTGACGGCGTTCTGATTCTAATGCACGACAAATCCCTGGAAAGAACAACCACCGCTTCAGGACTGGTTTCGAAAACTTATTGGTCGGAAATAAGTAATGTACAATTGCTGGACGATTTTGGCAATATTACGCCTTTTACGGTTCCAACATTTATCAATGTGCTCAAATGGGCAAAGCCCCGCGGAGTTATTCTCAAGGTTGATATAAAAAGAGGAGTACCCTATGAAAAGGTCATCCGTACAATTGAAAAATACGACATGACGGACCAGGTAGTTCTCATCACCTATACTGCTGAGGGAGCCGAGGAAGCCTATAAACTCACCCAGGAAATGATGATCTCAGCCTCTATTCGTAATATGGAAGAATGGGAGCGCATTAAAAAAACAGGCATTCCTGCCAGGAACCTCATTGCGTTCACTGGAACCCGAATGTCTGAGCCTGAGCTGTACGAAACTTTACATGCCAAGGGCATTTTATGTATCCTGGGCACCATGGGCAATATTGATAATAGAGCCACCGCACGAGGTAAGCATATTTACCACGATTGCTTAAAAGCCGGTGTTGATGTCCTGGCAACGGACCAACCTGTTTTTGCGAACGCTGCTTTAAAGTCGTTCAAGTAGCGTTTGAACAGGCTATGGCTGAGGCCGAGGAAGAAGTAATTTGATGCTAAAATATTGGCACCAAATTAATGGGTACCTCGACAGGGCTTGGTTCAAATTGTTCAAGGGGTTCAAATTGAGCATAGTGAAATCCTGATGGAGATTTTATATCGAGTGCACATGAAATGCCGGGAGGGTTTATGGAGCTATTTTGCTCCTCAGTGCCCTTTGTGACTTCACGGTAAGCTCTGTGATAAAAAAACAATTAGCAGACCAATGCTGGGAAAAATTCACCCATGATTTCCTTAGCCTTAGCCTTCTCCTTTGCCTGATTATTGTTTACCAATGATTTCCATTTCAAACCATTACCAATAAAATGGATCAAAAAAGGGAAAAAAAGTTTTAAATCTATTTACATTACATTATATTTGAGACAGGGCATATTGTTTTGTGGATAGTATGCTTTTGAGAATATTGTTTGTCCTACCTGGGGGTTGATTCGCTTTTTAACAATCATCTCCCTTCCCTCTTCATACCTTTGTTACTTCCGGACATTTTTTATGTCCTAACATTATATAAGACGCCCGACCTAAACTTTTCCTGGCAAAAAATGGATAAACAAAACCCATTTTGTCAGTTAGATAATTTTGTGCAAGGGTTTTCAATTATTAAAAATATTGATCCCCTGCCGTTTGAATTTGAAATTATTCACTTTTACTAATATAATTCAAACCAACTATGTCTTTACCAAAAGTACTACTAATGTTGTTGGTCTGGTTACTATACTCCGTTGTAGCGTACAAAGGATGTATTGAAGAATGTTGTACCTCCTGGACCGGAGATGCGACTACTGAAACAGTAACCGATTCTACTGATGTGCAACCACCAAGTGCTCCAACCCGCTATGCAATGGATTCCGGTTGGGACAATCCTGAAATTTTCACCAATGATGGTTATGAAAATTTAAAAGACAGGGTGCTTGCCGGACAAACGGATGACAACATTCTTCAGATCACCGGTTTCTATTACGAAAACGAGGCAAAGCCTGATAGCCTTGATAATTTGGGATTCGCCCGAGCTGAAGAGATCCGAAAATTGTTCCCTGACATTCCTGATGACAGAGTGCGCTTCAGAGCCCGTCTAATTGATGAAGGGGACGATACCAGAACCGGATTTTTCAATGCGGGAGCCTTTGACTGGATAGAACCGGAAAAACAGGACGAAGCTCCTGAGTTGGTAGAGCTGGAAGATAGAACGATTATTCGATTCCCAACCAACTCAACCACAAGAATTGCAGATCCGGCTGTGGACGAATACCTCGACAAACTAGCGGAAAGGGTTAAAACCTCCGGTGAAAAAATCACCATTACCGGTCATGCTGATAATACAGGCAGTGATACGCTGAATTTACGGCTTAGTTTAAAACGTGCTGAAAGAGTTCGTGATATACTGCTTGATAAAGGTGTGAGCAGGGATTTGATCTCCGTGGATCATAAAGGCGAATCTCAGCCGGTTGCTTCCAATAATACAGAAGCCGGGCGCCAGGAAAACCGCCGTGCAGAAGTACGTTTGATTAAACAATAATCTTTAACAAAACAAAACAACAATAAAATGAACGATCATATCATATTACTGGATTTTCTGGGAATGCCAAACTGCTTTTGGTGGTGGCTGCTTTGTTCCCTCGGTGCTTTTCTGTTAGGTTGGCTTTTACACTGGTTATTGTTCTGTAAGAAGCTTAAAGACCAGATTGTTGAGCTTACAGCTGAAAGAGATAATTACCATGCTAAATTCACCGCGATGGAAAAAGATTATGTCGCATTGAAGTATCAGCATGAAGAGCTGGAAAAAGAGAGTAATGCCAATAAATCTGCGCTCAGATTATGTGAAGCAGATAAAAGTATTTTACAACACAAGCTTGATAAAGCCCTCGAAGGCGGGGATGATTCCGGAATGATAGTCGGAGGTGCCGATGGTGGTGACACAAGTTATGCAGCCATCCTTGGAACTGATAATCTCCAGATAGTGGAAGGAATCGGACCTAAGATCGAAGGTCTGTTAAAAGATGCAGGAATCAATGACTGGGGCGCACTGGCCGCAGCAAGTCAGGATAAGCTTCAAGGAATCCTTGAGGAGGCTGGTTCCCGTTATAGAATGCACGATCCAAAAACATGGCCGAAACAAGCTAAACTGGCTGTTGACGGCAAATGGGATGAATTGATTGAATTCCAGAAATTTACAGATGCCGGACGTGAGACAACCGGTAGTTTTGAAACACCGGCTAAAGTAGAAAAACTGTTGGTGAAAAAACTCGGATTCTCCACAAACCCTGAAGACCTGAAGGTCGTTGAAGGCATTGGTCCTAAGATTGAAGGTCTGCTGAAAGATGATGGCATCAAGAACTGGAGTGACCTGGCAAAAGCTACTGAAGCTACCTTGCAGGGAATCCTCGATAAGGCAGGAGATAAATATCGTCTCGCCGACCCATCCACCTGGCCAAAGCAGGCTAAACTGGCTGCTGAAAGCAAGTGGGATGAACTCAAAAATTATCAGGACTTCCTGAAGGGCGGAAAAGATCCTAAATAGTTTTTATTGACTAGATAACATAAAGCCTGCTTCTGTAACGGAAGCAGGCTTTTTATTTTTTGTCAAATTCTCTGAAAACAATCAAGGAAAATCTCCGGGTTTTGTACATCTAAAAATCTGAATTGCACTAAAATCGCCCGGATACCGGCATAAACACTTCGGTGTTTTTTTTTGCACATTCCTTAGTTTAAATGTCTCCTCAAATGATGACATTCATTCACCTTCTAAAAAAGTTATTTACCTTAAATTTGCAGTCTTACCAAATTACTACATTCAGATGCCAAATATTTCCAAACGTGCACTTCAGGTTCCCATTTCTCCTTTTCGCAAACTGATTGCCATTGCCGAGGAGGCTAAAGCAAAAGGAAAACATATCTACCACTTGAATATTGGTCAACCGGATATTAAAACCCCTGCTGAAGCCATTGAAAAGGTCCAAAACACCAATATTGATATTTTGGAGTATAGCCCGGCAGTTGGTTACGAATCCTACCGCAAAAAAATGGTTGGGTACTATGAAAAGTTTGACATGATTGTCCAACCTGAAAATATTATCATAACGACCGGGGCATCTGAGGCTACTCAGCTTATTTTCAACGCATGCCTGAATGAAGGGGACGAAATAGTCATTCCACAACCCTATTACGCCAATTACAATGGTTTTGCCCATATGGCCAATGTATCCATCAAACCCATCACGACCAAAATCGAAACAGGTTTCGCCCTGCCTTCTCCTGAAGCCTTTGAAGCAATGATTGGCCCTAAAACCAAAGGGATCATGATCACCAACCCCAACAACCCTACAGGATGCTTATATGACAAAGAAACCCTGCTCCAACTAGGTGAGATAGTCAAAAAACATGACCTTTTCTTTTTTGTCGACGAAGTTTACCGGGAATTCTGTTATGACGGTCAACAGTTTTTTTCTGCCCTGAACATAAAGGGAATAGAAGATCACGTGGTAGTTTTGGATTCCATTTCAAAAAGATACAGTGCCTGCGGAGCCCGCATTGGAGCGATAGTCACTAAAAATGAAGAAATAATAAAGGCTGTAGCCAAATATGCCAGCTTACGTTTAAGTCCTCCCGGACTTGGACAGATACTTGGAGAGGCATTAGTTGAAATGGATGATCTTTACCTGCGGGAAACCAAAAACACCTATGATCGTCGCCGGCAGGTTGTTTTTAATCGCCTGCAAAAAATGGAAGGAGTTACCAGTTATTTACCGGGCGGTGCATTTTATTGTTTCGCAAGATTTCCAATCGAGAGTGCTGAGGAGTTTTGTAAATGGTTGCTGGAAGAATTTGAATACCAGGGTGCCAGTTTGATGTTAGCTCCGGGTAATGCATTCTATGCCCAGGATGAACTGGGAACTGACGAAGTGAGGATTGCCTACGTTCTCAATGAAGAAAAGCTGGAAAAGGCCATGGATTGCCTGGAACAAGCACTAATCGAATACCGATCTGTAATGGAGTTGAGACAAGCTACAGAAATGGAACGGTAAGTGGATGTTTTTTGATTACACTTCGTTATTGGATACCTTGCCTGCTGCGCAAAGGAAGGCAGGTTCAGTATTCGATATTCTGCTCTGCATTATTAACAGAATAACGAATGTCGAATATGGAACACTGAATATCGAATTTAAAAAACCTTGTTTTTTAATAAGGAGCACCCTCTTCTATGCCTGATCTTTTCTTATTACGATACCAGACATAACCTAAACCGCCAATAAGTGCGTAAGGCAGGGCTAATAAATAAAGAATACCTGTATTCAATCCTTTTCCTTCGGTTCCACCATTTGCCAGATTGGATTCTGCAGACATTCTACACATTGGACATTGAGCCTCCACCGGAGTAGTCACCTGGGTGGTAAAACCTACTGTAAGGCAAAACGTAAGGATAAAAAACTTCTTTCTGATACTTCTTAAGCTCATGTTGAAAATTTTAACCGTAATAAGGTAATAACATCAAATAACAAACAGGGCCGGTGATGGCTACATACAACCAAAGGGGAAATACCCACCTCGCCATTTTTCTGTGTTTGGCGATCTGGTTGGTGTAAGCACGGATAAAGGTAAAAAGAATAAAGGGAAGAATGATACCAGCTAATAGAATATGTGTTCCCAAAATGATTAAATACACCATTCTGGTACTGCCTACAGCCAATTTTTCCTCATCACTCAAAACTCCATCGTGATTCATATCTCCGAAAATGGTTTCCGGCATAGTGATATGGTAAGAAACATAAGACAACAAAAAGATCACTGACAATCCAATGGCCAGATAAATCAATTTACGGTGCATCTCAATATTTTTCTTGCGAATAAACCAAAATGCAGCGATCAGGACCAAAGCAGTAATAGCGTTTACCGATGCATGAAAAGGCGGCAAAAATCCCAGATCCACACCTTCCGGCAAAGGAATTTTCACTTCCCGCATCATTACAACTAAAGCGATAACAAGTGCACTGATTGCCCAGGCCCATTTTTTTAATTTTGCTGCTAACTGTAAATTTTCTTCCATTATTCAGAGTGAACTAAAAATTCAACAAACCTATTCAATAATTTCAAAATCTCCTTCCCTGCCCTCGCCTGCCGGCAGGAACATAATAACATGTCTGACCAGCAGTTGTTCATCAGCTTTATCCTCAAGGTTGTAATACCTTTTTATGGTTCCCGTTTTGTCGCAGAGAGCAAGAGAAGCATTGTTCAGAACATTCATACCATTTTCAAAGGTCATTCCAAAACCGTCCGTGGCAAGGCTTTCCATTTCTGATTTTCCGGCAAACACAAAATAACACTTTTCACATGTTTCCAACTCATTACTTTCCAGAAATGAACGCACATTAATAAAGTCCAAGGAATCACTTGCTGATTTAGAAATGAAATTCAAAAAGATCACCTCCTCACGGTCACCAAATTGACCATTGAGTTTTTTCAGACTCTGACCTTTCACATCCTCTTGTAAGCTTCCCTGGTTGAAGCCCATGAAGTTCACCAGGGCTATATGATTCTTTAGAGAATTTTGGTTTATGGTATCCCCGTTGACACTAACAAGGCTGAATTCCGGGGCCTGACCATGATCACCGAGTTCGGCGAGCAGTTCCTTTCGATAGTCGACTCCCATATCCAAAAAATAGAGGGCTGCTACCGGTAAAACGATCAGTAAAAATAACAGGGCTAAAAAGTTGAGGATATTCCTTTGTTTCCGCGTCATCACTTAATGGTTATTATTGATCCAACAAAAAAAAGCGACCTTTGTTTAAGGGACAAAGATCGCTTTTTAGGTAATAAAAAAATAATATTACCCTCTTCCTGACAGGATATAAACATCCTCACCAATGAGCATACCTTGCTGCTCTGCAGGAACTTCTTTTTTACTGCCAGGATTACCATCATTGTGACGTCTGTTTTTCCAGGAGTTACCTTCCTGAAAGAAAGCAATTACCGCCCAGATCAGCAGCGATGTCGGCAACAAAACGCTCCACGCCAGTCCACGCACTTCGTATTTCATGTGCATAAACTCGTAAATGATGAAATAAGCTTTATAAAGAGACAAAGCGATCAGAATAAATCCAATAACGTATACCGTCCAGGACATAGCTTCCACCCCTTCAATAATATGGTCTTTACCCAGCAGGGAGAAGGATACTTCAACAAGAGTAACTACTGCAAGGAGAATTAATCCGTAGTAAACTCTTTTCTTACCTGCCTCATAACTCAAATGTGCCATTTTATATTCGTTTTAAGAATTATCAAATTAAAGTAAGTAAAATACCAGGAATACAAATACCCAGACCAAATCTACAAAGTGCCAGTAGAGGCCGATCTTTTCCACCATTTCATAACCATTCTTACGTTTTACGTACACGCCGCCTGCGGCATTGATCATGATAATGAGCAGGAATAATACTCCTGAGAATACGTGGAAACCGTGGAATCCGGTAATGAAGAAGAATAAGGCTCCAAATGCCTTTGGTCCGAACTCCTGTGCCATTACCTGGCCTTTCATATCTCCATCAGTAGTCACTTTGAATTTTTTGAAAACAAAGCCATTTTCATCCATCACATATCCGGCATGGTCTCCCACTTCATAGGCATACTCATCTCCTCCGTGTCCATCGTCACTACCATGGTCTTCGGCGCCGTGGCCATCATCTCCGTGGCTGTCGTGACCATGAGCATCATCTCCGTGATCTACGTGATGTTTGTGAACCAAATAACCGTCACCCGCTTTGAAAACCTCATCAGATTCGGAACCATCAGGATTCAGGTAAACTCCGTCTAAAGTATGTGTTCCAAATGGATCACGATTAACAGTCATATGCTCATCCTTGATCAGGTTTGTCCACTCCCACGCCTGGCAGGAAAGGAATCCCAATCCTCCGATAATGGTCATCAACATCCAGAATACAACTCCTCTTTTGTTTTCTCTATGTCCTTCCTGTACCGCCCGTACCATAGTAACGGAACTGATGATCAAAAGGAATGACATAATGGTTACGAACATAAGCGGGAGCTTAGTTTCGTGTCCCAAACCGAAGTTATTGAAGGGAGCCGTTGAAAATACATCATCTGGAATAGGCCAGGTTGCACTGCTGAAACGCAATGCTCCGTAAGCGATAAGAAAACCTGCAAAAGTGAAAGCATCCGACAACAGGAAATACCACATCATCAGTTTTCCATAACTAACCTTCAAAGGTTGTTTTCCTCCTGACCAAAGGTCCTCGTTCTGCTGAACTTCCGGTTCATGTGCTGAATTCGCCATCAGTTATATCTGTTTAAATATTAACTATTGCAATAAAAAGAATAAAAATAAATACACCCACAAGAAATCGACAAAATGCCAATAGGTAAGCGTAAGTTCAAAACGTAACTTGCGTGCAGCAGTCACTTTAAATTTCATGGAAAAAGCCACAATGGTCGCAACCAATAGTGCAGCTACTCCTCCAAGTACGTGCCCTGCATGCAACCAGGAAAGCGCATATACAAAATCTCCTGAAGCATTGGTTTTCAAAGGCAATCCAATGGATTCAAGCCCCATCCAACCCAGGTATTGTGTGTATAAAAACCCTAAAGCCAGTAACATGGAAACCACCAACAAAGACTTGTAGAGATTTTCTTTACCATTTTTAAAAGCGTTATAAGCAATATGCAAAGTAACGCTACTGAGCAACATCACAATAGTACTGTAGAAAAACGGCCTCGGCATCTGGAATTCGAGCCAGTTACCTGAAGCATGTCTCACTACATAAGCACTAGTCAGTGCAGCAAATACCATCAACATGCTACCGCAGGCCACCCAAAGCGCAAACTTAAGCGGGTGAATCGTACTCCTTAAATAAGGGGTTGTTGTCAATGTTGTAGTGCTCATTATATTTATTAAATCTTATCCAAATAAAAAGCGATAAACGTCAGGGGAATGTACAAGAAGGAGAAAAACATCAGTTTTAATGCTCCTTTTCGCTCAAATTTCCTGTAGAAATTCCAGGCAAAATAAACGAAAACCAATCCCACTCCCACAGCAATCACAGCAGAAATCCATCCCGTAGCTCCCAGTAACCAGGGACCCACGCTCGCTACGGACAACAACATTGCATAAAACAATGCCTGTAATCCAATATTACGGTCCGGGGCATCTTCCGTTTTTCCTGCCGGTATAAATCTGAAACCTGCTTTTCGGTAATCACCAAATCCAAGGTATCCAATCGACCAAAAATGTGGAAACTGCCAGAAAAACTGTAAACTGAATAAAGTCAGTCCCAAAAGGGTAAGTCTTCCTTCAGCAGCCGTACACCCGATCAAAGCCGGTAAAGCTCCCGGAATCGCTCCTACAAAAATGGCAATTGGTGCAATTCGCTTCAATGGTGTATAAATAAAGGCATATGAAACCAAAGCCACCATTCCAAAAAACGCTGTCCAGGGGTTGAACATAGCCAGGAAGATAATTCCCAACAAAGTCATCATCCCTGCAACCATCACTGCTTCTGCCATTTTCATCCTGCCTGCAGCCAAGGGCCTTTCAGCAGTACGTTCCATCAAACGATCGTAGTCTTTCTCCAGCACCTGGTTGAGTGCATTTGCTGCACTGGTTACCAGAAAACCTCCCAGGAACAGAATCAATACTGCCACCCAGTCAATAGCTCCGGGAGAAGCGATCAAAAATGCCAGCACTGAGGAAAAAACAACCGTAAGCGTCAATCTGATCTTTATCAGCTGTGTATAGTCCTGCACTTTTTGCAAGACAAGGCTTTTTGATTTTATACTTTTTGTATCTGTTTTTACGGACACTTAAACTCTTTTTTTTTTCAATTCCTCAATAATAGTCTTCAGTCATCAGTATTTGAATGCCAACTGTGGACTGGGGACTGCAGACTGTATTAGTGTACCGATTTCTCGTCGTCTTTCAATGGTTCTATCTGCTCTGTAAAGTCCTTTCCTTCCTCATCACTGTAGTAGTCATATGCCCAACGCTGAACAGTAGGCAATTTCCCAGGCCAGTTACCGTGTCCTGGACGAATTGGCGTTGTCCATTCCAAAGTTGGTGCCTGCCATGGGTTTTTGGTAGTAACTTTTTTACCTCTCCAGATACTGTAGAAGAAATTAACCACAAAAATGATCTGGAATACAAAAGTTACAATGGCCGCAATGGTGATAAACTTATTCATGCCATCAAAATGACCAAAGGCCTGGAAGACATCAAAGCTGTAATACCTTCTCGCTACCCCGGCAACTCCCAGGTAGTGCATAGGTCCAAATACAGCATAGGCCCCTACCAATGTTCCCCAGAAATGTATTTTTCCTAAGGTTTCATTCATAAACCTTCCGTACATCTTCGGGAACCAGTGGTAAACCCCGGCAAACATACCGAAGAAGGCAGCAACCCCCATAACGATGTGGAAGTGAGCCACAACGAAATAAGTATCGTGCATTTGAATATCAATGGCAGAGTTACCAAGGAAAATCCCTGTCAAACCACCGGAAATGAACATCGATACAAATCCGATGGCGTACATACTCGCCGAGTTAAATCGTATATTACCTCCATATAAGGTCGTAATCCAGTTAAACACCTTAACCGCTGAAGGTACAGCGATGATCAATGTAAAGATTACGAAGAAATTCGCAATGAATGGATTTACACCTGACATAAACATGTGGTGTGCCCAAACGATAAAGGACAAGAACCCAATGGCCATCATGGAATATACCATCGCCTTGTATCCAAAGATCGGTTTACGGGAATGTACCGAAAGTACTTCTGATGTAAGACCCATCGCAGGAAGAATGATGATATATACCTCCGGGTGACCGAGGAACCAGAAAAGGTGCTGATACAGGATTGGACTTCCTCCCACCTGATCCAACACTTGTCCGTTGATGAATATTTCACTCAAATAAAAACTGGTACCCAATCCGCGATCGAGCATCAAAAGGAAAAATCCTGAAGCTAATACAGGGAATGACAACAACCCGATAATAGCCGTAAGGAAGAATGACCAGATGGTCAAAGGCATGCGCCACATACCCATTCCCTTTGTTCTGAGGTTCAGCACTGTGGTAATGTAGTTGATACCCCCTAAAAGAACTGAAACCACAAATAACACCAGACTAACCAGCCACAGCGTCATACCCACTCCGGACCCCATAGAGGCCTGGGGCAAGGCACTGAGCGGCGGATAAGCAACCCATCCTCCGGAAAACGGCCCTGTACTCACAAACAATGATGACAACATCACCGCACCTGCGAGGAAGAAGAACCAGTAAGACAACATATTGAGGAATGGAGAGGCCATATCCCTTGCACCGATCTGCAATGGAATAAGCAGGTTACTGAAGGTACCACTCAGTCCGGCTGTCAGTACAAAGAATACGATAATCGTACCGTGCAAGGTCACCAGGGAATAATAAAAATCCTGGGACAATGTACCAAAACCTTCTGCATTAACGGTAATCCACTTACCCAGCAATGGTTTGATCCATGCCATACTTTCTTCAGGGAAACCAAGCTGCATCCTAAAGATCAAAGACATAGCTGCACCAATGATTGCCCAGATCATTCCCGTAATCAGGAATTGCTTGGCGATCATTTTGTGATCCTGGCTAAAAATATATGTAGAGATGAAATTCGACTGATATTTATCTCCATGATGATGGTCATGGAAGTGATCATCATAGCCGAATTCTTGTATCAGAAAGTCACTCCTGTCTAATTCAGAAGTCTTTGTTACAACATTTGCCATTTTCTGATGTTTTTTTATTTTTTTCTTTGAGTGTGTCTAAATTATTAACTGAATAACCGGAATTATTCTCCTCCAGTCTCTGTTTCATTCTCTTCTTCTACAACCGGCTCTTCAGGAGCAGTTTCTCCAGGAAGCAATTCACCGTTAAACGGATCCTGGTCAGTATTGCGGATGGCCGTCAGGTAGTAGGACTTTTGCTCTGCAAGCCACTTGTCATACTCTTCCTGTTTTACAATTTTCACCACCTTACGCATACTGAAGTGACCATTTCCGCAAAGCTCTGCACATGCCAGTTCGTAATCAAAAGTTTCCCAAAGTTGTTTTTCAGGATCATTTGGATCCGGCTTTTGATATTCAGGATACTGACTCAATTGAGCGCGGTATTCCGCTGTTGTTTTGGAAGGAGTGAAAACGAAGTAGGTTGGCATACCAGGCACCGCATCCATTTTTACACGGAAGTGTGGTAAAAAGAAACTGTGCAGCACATCCCTGGCCGTAATTCTAACTCTTACTTTTTTACCTACAGGAAGTACAATTTCATTGACATGAATGTCATCCCAATTGGCCTCATCAGTCCAATCCTGTCCAAGCGGGTTGGAACCATTGATCATGGTATAATCTCGTTCACCGAGTTTACCATCTTCGCCAGGGTAACGCAATGCCCAGGCAAACTGATAACCCGTCGCTTCGAATTCCATATATTCCTCATCAGGACCAACATCTGCCATAACTTCATTCCAGGCATCCAAACCACCGATTACCAGCAGAGCCATCGCTACTGCAGGAACTCCGGTCCAGATCACCTCAAGTTTGGTATCATGTGAGAAGAACATTGCTTTCCTACCTGAGTTTCCTCTGTATCTGAAAGCAAAATAGAAAAGGGCTATCTGAGTCAACACGAAAACAATGAGGGTAACCCATAATGTCAACTTAAAGATAAAGTCCAGCGATCCACCATGTTCAGAAGCAGATTCGTGCGGACCAAAACCCAGCATATAATTCCTGTAATAAATAGCTGATGCAAAACTGGCTATCAGGAAAACCACCATGAAGATCAGGAAGTACACACCAACTCTGCGGTTTGTTGAATTTTGCGCTTCTACTTCTCCCTTAATCTTATTGGTAATATCTGTCACCTTTCCAATCTGGAGCGCAATGATGACAATAAGTGCAAAACAAAGAATAATGAGTAAACCAGTCATTATTGTTTTTATTTAAGTATTTCGTTGAATATACAATTTCCTAAACGTGGTGATGAAGACTTTCTCCCAAATACGGATCGTTCTCAGGCACCAGTGACGCCTGACTTAACTTACTAAATACGAAATAGAGGAAACCTGAGGCGAACCCGACTAAAATACCGAATTCTAAAACTCCTGGGAAAGAATACCCCAATGCGAAAGTATGCTCTCCATGACCGTGCATGGCTGTTTCACGGATTCCAGGCTTCAACATGAGGAAGAAGTCAATCCAGTGTCCAATGAGCGTTAAAATTGCCACTAAGGCGAGCGTACCAAACTTTCGTTTGGTATCATTTCTCATCAGAACAAAGAATGGCACTAAAAAGTTTAACACTAGGTTGCCATAAAATAAAACAGGATAGTTCTGTCTTCTCAGGTGGAAGTAAATTGTTTCCTCACCGTTATTTGAATACCAGATAAGCATGTACTGTGAGAACCACAGATATGTCCAGAAAATACTGAAAGCAAACAGATATTTTCCAAGGTCATGCATATGCTCATCCGTCACGTTTTCATAATATCCCTTTGATTTAAGGTAGATCATCAGCAAAATGATCGAAGCGAAAGCTGCTACGAACCAGCTGATAGTGGTATACCAGGCAAACAAGGTACTGTACCAGTGAGAGTCCGTAGACATCACCCACTGCCAAACGATGGCTGCGCTGGAGAAACCTGCCAAAGGCAAAAAGATTGCAGACCATAGGCGGGTCTTCTTGTAATGTGCATAATCAGTTGTTCCTGATTTATCTTCTTCAACAGAAAACCTTCTGAGTCTCAACGCAAAGAAGATCCACATACCTACGATAATCAATGTTCCGAAAGTATACCAGTATTTATTCAGAAAGCCTGATTTCCCTGTAAGGATTTCATCAATATATCCTTCTTCATTAGGCAATAACGCCTGTGGGTCAGCCCAGTGATAGAGGTGATGAAAATGTCCCCAGATGCCGGCAATAATAACCAGCATTAGTACTAATCCAGGGATCAGGAACAGAGAATAAGCCTCGAACACTCTTTTAAAGACAACATGCCACCCTGCAAGCGCCGTGGTAAATGCAGTATTTATGAAAAGTGCCAGAAAAGCAATTCCCGTGAAGAATACTGAATTGTGAAGGAAGTTGGACCAAAAACGAGTATGATGGCCGTCATCCCCAACCCACCAGGTGGCTGCAAGGCAGATCAACCCCAGGATCATCCCTCCAATGAGTACAGATTTTTGCTTCGATTCGAATGAAAATTGATTCATCGCTATGATTACTTTTTTCTTGCTTAATTAATGTCCTCCAGAATGATCGTCTGAAGAATGTTCTTCGTTTCCATGAGATTCTTCGCCCTCATCTGAGTGCTGATCTCCTTCCTGATGATCTCCGGCTGGTTTTTCTTCCGGCATATCCGGACCTGCTGGAGTACCGAACTCAGGGTTCAGTGTATTTTCCAACTGAGTATAAGTTGTTCCATTGGCTTTTGCCTGAAGGGAACGAATATAATGGATCACCTGCCAGCGTTCTTCGTAAGAAAGCTTATCATCAAAAGCTCCCATCACGTTCTTTCCGTACATAATGGCATGATAATACCTTCCATTGGAAGAATTGATGAATGCATCCTGAACAAAATTAGCCGGAGCAGCAGGATATTTAACATTGGTATTGACCTCATCATTGACGAGATAACCCAGTCCGTCACCTTTTTCCCCATGGCAAATGGCACAGTTGATCACAAAAAGGTCTTTTCCTTTTTTCAGTCCTGCTTCCGTAATTGGATAAGGATTGGAAATGATTTCTGCCATGGCACGATTTCGCTCATCCTCAGTGTCCTCATAATAATATGGTACAGAACCATTGATTGGAACATTCATTTCGTTGAGTGAAGTCAATCCATTCAAACGATCTTCCATAGCTGATCTTTCATCATCAGAAGCAGCAAAAGCTACTCCCGCATACCCTCTAGGAACAGTACCTTCAACAGGCTCGATCAGGTTAACCAATTCCTTCAGCTTGATGG
>QQUB01000756.1 GCA_008501835.1 Bacteroidota bacterium | reverse complement strand
TGGGCAGATTAGGGTCGGTGAAAATAAAGAATTTGAAAGAACATTACGGGAAGACAGTTATGAATTTGTCTCTAAAGTAATCCGTTTGGAGCCTGGACAAACAGAGGAAATTGTGCTTGTTCAAACCTTTGGTTTTTCCGAAACAGACTTGCAAACCAAAGAGCCTCAGGTCATTAATGCACTTAATTCACCAAACGCTTTTTTTGAAATAAATGAATTAACCTGGGGAGGATATGTTTCTCATTTGCAATTAACCATGCGTCCTGCCTTGGGTACCGCTGAAAATGAAAGGATTGCAGTAAAATGTTTGGAAACCCTGATAAACAATTGGCGCAGTCCGGCAGGGCAACTAAAACACAATGGTTTATTTCCCAGCTATAATTATAAATGGTTTAATGGTTTTTGGGCGTGGGACAGCTGGAAACATGCAGTGGCGTTAAAGTATATTGATCCGGCAATTGCGAAAGATCAGATCCGGGCCATGTTCGATTTTCAGGATGAATACGGTATGATAGCGGATTGTGTGTACAGAGATAATCTCATTGAGGATAATAACTGGCGAAATACCAAACCGCCTCTTTCCGCCTGGGCTGTCTGGGAAGTATATCAGGAAGACCTTGACACGAGTTTTATCCATGAAATGCTGCCTAAGCTTGAAGCCTATCACAACTGGTGGTATAATTATCGTGATCATGACAAAAATGGACTCTGTGAATACGGGTCAACAGATGGGACCTTGATTGCCGGTAAATGGGAAAGCGGAATGGACAATGCAGTAAGGTTCGATCAGTCATCAATATTGAAGAATGCTGAGAATGCATGGTCACTCAATCAGGAGAGCGTTGACCTGAATGCTTTTTTGGCGGCTGAGAAAAACTATTTGGGCAGGTTGTATGCAGCTATTGGTGAAATAGAGAAAAGTGAATCTTACGTTGAGCAAGCCAATAAACTTAAAGATAAGATTCAAACATTGTTTTTTGACGAACAAACAGGGTGGTTTTACGATATAGAAATTCAATCCAAAAAGCACATCAAAGTAATGGGTTCAGAGGGCTGGATCCCTTTGTGGACAGGCATGGCAACACCAGAGCAAGCTGAAAAAGTACGAGAAACAATGCTCGATACTGCAAAATTTGCCACCTATATTCCTTTTCCGACGCTTGCAGCAGATCATCCGAAATTCACTCCGCAAAACGGATACTGGCGAGGACCGATTTGGCTGGACCAGGTATATTTTGGTATTTCCGCTTTGGAAAAATACGGTTATCAGGAAGATGCTGATAGATTCACTCAAAATGTTTTAGATCGCCTGGAAGGATTGAAAAATGACGATTTACCCATTCGTGAAAACTACCATCCACTTACAGGAGCAGGGATGGAGGCAAAACATTTTAGCTGGTCTGCAGGACATTTGTTGATGTTATTGTGTGAATGAAAAAATTGTAAAACTATAGTTGAGACTATCAAAAGTGAAAATCAATTAGGGGTCGAAACTCTTTATTGATTCACGCCGATTTCGCTGATTTTCGCCGAATAAATTATCCTTTTCAGAAATAAAATCTGCGGTTATCTGCGGGATCTGCGAGAAATCTTCTTTTTAGTTAAATCCGTTTTATTTTCTGTATTCAGGTAATCAAAAAAATTATACAAAAAGGAAATATGAATGTAAAAAAGGCTGCTGAATTGACTACTGAACACTATGATCTCAAAGGAGAATGGAAATCCTTACCCGGAGAGGTGGATTATAATTTTCTGCTGAAGGCAGACAGTGGAGAAAGGGTCGTCGTTAAAATCAGTCGACCTGGCACAGAAGAGCAGGACATTGAGTTTCAGGCAGCAATAATGCAGCATTTGAATGAATGCGGTTTTCCACTTGATTTCCCAAAGGTGGTGAAGTCAAAAACGGGGGAACCTTATGAAAAACTCGGTAATGATCAATTTCTGAGGCTGCAGACATTTGTACCCGGAAGGATGTTGGATGATGTGAATCCAAGAACAGATGAATTGCTGATACAATGGGGACAGGTTTGTGGAAATTTTTCCAAAGCACTGGTTGGTTTTGACCATGCTGCAGCTCATCGGTTTTATAAATGGAATCCGAGTGAAACCTTATTTTCCAAAAAATACCGCAAGTATATCACTGAACCGGGTAGAGTTGAAATTGCCGATCATTTTTGGGGTTTATTTGAACAGGTGGCCAAACCAAAATTGCCAGAACTTCGAAAAAGTGTAAACTATAATGATGCACATGAACACAATTTGCTGGTAAACCTTGATCTTCAAAAGCCTGAGATAACAGGAGTAATTGATTTTGGTGATGTGCTTTATTCTGAGGTTGTCAATGAGGTGGCCATTGCCTGTGCCTATGCAGGAATGAAATTGCCAGACCCGATTTCGGCTATGCAAAAAGTGGTTAAAGGATACCATGGAATTTTTCCGCTCACGGAAACCGAATTGGAGGTATTATTCCCCCTCATCGGCGCTCGTCTGATGATAACTGTGGCCAGTGCAGCTTATAATAAACATCGGGAACCAGATAATGAATATCTCGTGATCAGCGAAAAACCTGCCTGGGAATTACTGAAAAAACTGCGGGAAATTTCCCCAAATTATGCTCTCTATGCTTTTCGCAAGGCTTGTGGGTTTACTCCGGTGCCACAGCAGAATTCCTTTCAGAACTGGCTCTTGAAAAATAAAAAGTCTTTTGCTCCGGTAATTGATTTGACTAACAGGAAAATTATTAATCTGGATCTTAGTGTAGGAAGTCTGGAATTGGGGAACAATTCAAATTTTGAAAATATAACATCTTTTGATAGAACCATCAGAAGACTCCTGGAGGATAAGGAAGCAGATGGAGGGCAGGGAGGATATGGTGAAGTACGCCCATTTTATTCAACAGATGCCTATAAAGTGGAAGGAAACCATGGAGCACAATGGAGGACGGTTCATCTTGGACATGATGTTTGGATGCCGGCAGGAACTGAGGTCATGGCCCCTCTTGATGGTAAAATCCACAGTTTCCAAAACAACGCCAATGAAAGAGATTATGGTCCTGCCATTGTCCTGGAACATGAGGTTGATGAGGATTTAATTTTTTATACACTTTACGGCCATTTAAGTGAAGAATCCCTGAATGGATTGTCGGTTGGCATGGAAGTCAAAAAGGGGCAAACCATTGCAACTCTTGGAGCTCCTCCGGTCAATGGAAACTGGCCATCTCACCTGCATTTCCAGGTCATTTTGGATATGCTTGGTATTAAAGGGGATTTTTCAGGAGCATCTTTTCCGGAAGAACAAGAGGTCTGGCTAAGTATTTGTCCTGACCCTACATCCTTTTTTGAGGGAGCAACTTCATCCCTGAAGAGGGATGGGAAAGCCGAAATTTTGGATTCGAGAAGTAAGAATCTCGGGAAGAGTTTAAGTATTTCCTACAGCAAACCACTTCACATGGTCCGCGGTTATAAGCAATTCCTGTATGACACTTCCGGTCGCCGATACCTGGACACTGTAAATAATGTGCCCCATGTAGGGCATCAGCACCCAAGGGTTGTCAGTGCCTCTAAAGCTCAAACAAGTTTGCTCAATACCAATACCCGGTACCTGCATGAAAATATTGTGAGATTTGCCGAGGAATTGCTCGAAACCTTTCCACCTGAGCTCGAGGTGGTCCATTTTGTCAATTCGGGAAGCGAAGCCAATGAACTTGCACTGCGAATGGCCAAAACGTATTCCGGTCAGCAGGATATGATCGCAGTGGAAGTGGGATACCACGGGAATACCGGGGCTTGTATTGATATCAGTAGTTACAAATTCGACGGAAAGGGAGGAAGCGGTGCACCTGAATACACGCAAATTGTTCCTATTCCTGATACTTATCGCGGCCTGTACCGTAATGATCCGGAAGCTGGGAACAAATACGCGGAACACATTCAAAAAGCTCTGGAAACCATTGAGGAGAAGGGGAGAGGAATTGCAGGTTTTATTTGCGAAGGCATTATCAGTTGTGGAGGTCAGATCGTTTTGCCGGAGAATTACCTGAAGGAAGCATATAAAACTGTAAGAGCGGCTGGGGGTGTTTGCATATCTGATGAAGTTCAGGAAGGATTTGGGAGAGTTGGAGAGCATTTTTGGGCTTTTGAACTGCAAGGGGTTGTGCCTGATATTGTAACAATGGGTAAACCTATTGGCAATGGTCATCCACTGGCGGCTGTAGTAACTACGAGAGCAGTGGCTGATGCTTTCGCCAATGGGATGGAGTACTTCAATACCTTTGGCGGCAATCCTGTGTCCTGCGCCATTGGTAGGGAGGTACTGGCCGTGATCAGGGACGAAAAACTTCAGGAAAATGCCCAGGAGGTTGGAAACTATCTGAAATCGGGTCTGAATAGGTTAAAGGAAAAATTCCCGATCATCGGAGATGTGAGGGGGCATGGTTTGTTTTTAGGGTTTGAATTGGTGAAGGACAGAAATACTTTAGAACCTGCGGCAGAACAGGCTGGTTATTTGTCCAACAGAATGCGGCAGCGATCCATATTGATGAGTACGGATGGACCCTATTATAATGTTCTGAAAATCAAACCACCCATGTGTTTCTCCAAAAAGGATGCTGATTTCCTTTTGGAGAACCTGGAGCTGGTATTGGCAGAAGACTTTTTAAAAATTGGATAAGAAATTATTATGAAGAGGTTGTTGTTTATCGCATTTCCGGTATTGGTAAGCTTTGCTTTGTTTGGACAAAATTATCATGAGAATCATGAGGTTTTTGGAATAAATAAGGAAGCGCCCCATGCTCATTTATTTCCATTTGAGAATGAAACGCTGGCATTGAATGGACAGATGGAAGATTCCAAATGGTTCCAATCTCTAAATGGCTACTGGAAATTTAATTGGGTGAAAAATCCTCAACTTCGACCCATTGGTTTTTTTCAGGAAGAATTTGATGATAAAGAATGGGAGTTATTTCCGGTACCTGCCAATTGGGAGGTGCACGGTTATGGATACCCAATATCTCTGGACGAAAAATACCGGTGCGAGACTCAGTGGCCGGATGGTTCTGATGAGTACAGCCCGGTCGGTT
>QQUB01000459.1 GCA_008501835.1 Bacteroidota bacterium | reverse complement strand
GGTCCCTGGCCTTCATAACCATGTGGCAGGTAAAGCACCATACCATTCATTCTTCTCCACTTACTTTCTCCAGCAGCAATATACTGATCGACAATGGTCTGAGCACCATTGAAGAAATCTCCAAACTGTGCTTCCCAAATCACCAATGGATCCGGGGAAGCCATTGCGTATCCATATTCAAAACCAAGCACTGCAAATTCCGACAATAATGAGTTATAAATGTGGAATTTACCCTGATCCTCCGTCATGCCATCCAGTCGATTATGGCGATCAAAGGTCTTGGCATCCGTTAATACAGCATGTCTGTGAGAAAAAGTACCTCTTTTAACATCCTCACCGCTTAATCGAACATCACGACCTTCCAGTAAAAGACTTCCATAGCTCATCAACTCTGCGAGAGCCCAATCCACTTTATTGTTGTCCAGTAATTTCCTGTGAGATTTGAAAAGTCGGTTCATCTTGGGCACCAGGTTGAATCCTTCCGGAGCGCTCATGATATGATCCAATATCTGTTGAATACTTTGTTTGTTGATCCCTGTCGGCGGAGACATTTCAAATTCATCGTAATGCATCGCAAAATGCAGATCCTTCCACGCCAATTCCGGTTCCTGGTAAGTGTACGGCAAAGGTTTTTCACGAACCTCATCCAGCCTTTCCTGGAGCAGCTTTTTAAAAGATTTCTCCATTTCTGTTGCCAGCTCAGCTTCAACATCTCCTCTGGAAATTAAAGTATCCGAGTACAGTTTTCTTGGATTTGGATGGGTTTGAATAAACTTATACATCTCCGGCTGGGTAAACTTAGGATCATCCCCCTCATTGTGACCGTGCTTTCGGTAACAAACCATATCGATGAAAACATCCTCATTGAACTTCTGCCGGAACTTCACTGCAAATTCAACAGCAAAAAGCACCGCTTCAGGATCATCTCCGTTTACGTGAAAAACAGGAGCCTGAATAGCATTTGCCGAAGCAGTTGAATAGGTTGAAGAACGGGCATCATCAAAATCTGTAGTAAACCCAATCTGGTTATTGATCACAAAATGAATGGTGCCTCCGGTACGGTAACCGGCAAGTTTACTCATTTGAACCGTTTCGTAAACAATCCCAAGTCCAGCCACAGCTGCATCACCATGTATCAGAATTGGCAAAACCTTATCGTGATCTCCTTCATAAAGCAAATCTGCTTTCGCTCTGGCAAAACCCTGAACCACCGGATTAACTGACTCCAGGTGAGATGGATTTGGTACGAGTTTCAGATCCACCATTTGGTCATTCATCGTATTGATCTGAGAAGAAAACCCAAGGTGATATTTTACGTCACCATCGCCATAGATCATGTCTGGCACAGCCGTTCCTTCAAATTCATTAAAGATCTGCTGATAGGTTTTTCCCATGATATTGGCCAACACATTCAAACGACCACGGTGTGCCATCCCGATAACGATCTCGTTAATACCGTGGTTGGATGCTTCATTAATAATACCGTCAAGGCCAACGATGGTAGTTTCTCCACCTTCAAGGGAGAACCTTTTCTGACCGATATATTTGGTTCCCAAAAACTCTTCAAACACAACTGCTTCGTTCAGTTTCTGAAGAATTCTTTTTTTCTTTTCAAGTGGAATGCTGTAATCTTTCTTTGGCTGGTGGGTCTCCACATAATCCCTGATCCAGTTTCTTATTTCGGAATCTGAAATATGATTGTATTCAAAACCTATATGGCCACAATACACCTCCTGGAGTTTTTCTACAATTTGGCGGAGGGTCGCATTAGGCAATCCGATCTGAGCACCGGAATGGAATACCGTATCAAGATCATCATCGGAAAGGCCAAAATCACGTTTTCTGAGTTTTGGTCTTCTGTCACGACGTTCCCGGATTGGATTGGTATCTGATAAAAGGTGGCCACGGTTACGGTAGCCAATAATGAGGTTAAAAACGTTGAGTTCCTTAGGGTCAATTTCACCGTCAGCGACGTCAGATGCAACCCCGTTTCCATGTTCAGCATAATCAAAACCTGCAAAAAAAGTACGCCAGCTTTCCTCTACACTTTGAGGATCTGACTTGAACTGCTTATACATCGATTCGATGAACGATGGGTGTGCATTAGATATAAATGAATAATCACTCATTTGTTGAATTCCAATTGTTTGAAAAATTAAGTTTGCAAATATATACTACCCCAGATTAAATGGTGTTTTTTTAAGCCAATTTTTAACATCAGGTCCCTCATTCCCTCCTTTTTGATATTTTAGAGCATCACATCTACTTTTTCACCCCTACTTTTCCAGTACTTAAAACCTATAGATCAGGAATTTTTATGTCCAAACAAAAATTTTTATCCCGATGTTTTCTTTTATTCAAAAAAAACATAACTTTGCACTCCGAAATTTTAGCCATCATTTAAAACAGAAGAAAAAGTAAGTAATACATGGCACACCATCAATCATCGAAGAAAAGAATTCGCCAAGACGCTAAAAAACGTCTGCGTAACCGTTATTATAAAAAATCAGCTCGTACCGCGATTCAGAAATTGCGCGAAATGACTGATAAGAAAGAAGCTCAGGAGTTTCTGCCTAAAGTTTTGAGCATGATCGACAGATTAGCTAAGAGAAACGTTTGGCACAACAACAAAGCTTCTAACCTTAAAAGTAAACTGACCAAGCACGCCAATAGCCTCTAGGCATTGACGAGTCAGACTTACTTTTTAAGTGTATCTCTGGACATGCGCACCAGAGATACACTTTTTTTGTGCAGACCTCCAAGGTTTTGAAAACCTCGGAGGTCTTGTTATTGGGAAAAACACCAGTTTCCCCAACCCTTCTATTTCCTGCCTGATTCGCATTCCTGCCGACAGTAGAATTATTTTAAGAAAACCTTAAGTTCTTTTTAATACTTTTTAATGCTCTAATGGCATTTTACTATTGAACAAAAGTGTTAAAATCCTTATTTTAAAGGTAGAAACCAACCAAAAAGCACCCAACCTGGCTGACGTTTTTTTTGACAAAAACTTATGATTATGAAAACTAATGCACTATTGATCGTCCTGATCCTTTGCCTGGTTTCTTTTTCCAATGTGCAGGCCCAGTATTTCGGTCGCAATAAACCTAATTATGAAAAAATTGATTTCCAGGTGCATGAGAGCCCTCATCTGAGGATCTATGAGTATATCGGCAATGAAAAACTGCTGGAAGACCTTTCCTTCTGGTCCGAAGAATGGTATCTGGCACATCAAAAGATCCTTCAGGATACCATCAAAGAAAAAAACCCAATCCTTTTTTACAATGATCATGCAGATTTCCAGCAGACTAATGCCATTTCCGGAACTATTGGCATTAGCACGGGTGGAGTGACAGAAGGTTTTAAAAACCGTGTCATTATGCCGCTGGCCATGTCAAATGCCCAGACCAATCATGTACTTGGTCACGAAATGGTACATGCATGGCAATATAACATGGTACTCCAGGGAGATTCCACTTCTATGGAAAACCTGGGCAACATCCCATTGTGGATGATCGAAGGGTTAGCTGAATATCTGTCTATCGGCAGCGTTGATGCGCATACAGCCATGTGGATGCGGGATGCCTTATTGAATGAAGACGTGCCGGAGATCAAAGATCTGGCCAACCCAAAATACTTTCCATACAGATACGGTCATGCATTCTGGGCCTTCCTCACCGGACTTAAAGGGGATACTATCATCGAACCGTTTTTTACCAGTGTCGCTCAATATGGTTTTGAAGTGGCCTGTGTAAAAGAACTGGGCATGGGCAGCAAGAACCTTTCCGCATTATGGGTTAAATCACTGGAAAGTCAATTCGGGCCATTTCTGAAAAACAAACAGGAAAAACCGGCAGGCAAAAAACTGATCAGTAAGGAAAATTCCGGTGAACTGAATATTTCTCCGGCTCTCAGCCCCAACGGAAGGTATGTGGTCTTTATGTCAGAAAAAGATTTGTTTACAACGGACCTTTTCGTGGCAGATGCTCAAACCGGAGAGATTTTGAATAAACTGGCCAGTACCCTCAAAGATGGTCACATTGATGATTACAACTATTACGAATCTGCCGGAACATGGTCGTCAAGGAGTAAGAAATTCGCTTTTGTCGGGGTAAGTAAAGGAAAAAACATCCTGATCATCAAAGAAGCGCTGACCGGAAAAACGCTTGAAGAATTCTCTCTCAAAGGACTTCCCGCATTTTCGAGCCCGGCCTGGTCTCCTGATGGAAAAACTATTGTTGTCAGTGGCATGATTAACGGACAATCTGACCTTTTTGCTGTAGAATTAAAAACTAAAAAGGTTACCCGACTGACCAACGATGCATACTCAGAAATCCAGGCTTCCTGGTCACCTGATGGATCAAAACTCGTTTATGCTACGGATTTCACCAGTATGGGAAATAAACGGGCTTACGGTCCATGGAGCTTTAATATTGCGATAAGAGACTGGAATTCAGGTTCCGTTGAGCACCTAAACATCTTCCCGGGCGCCAACAACCTCAACCCGGTGGTGGACACTTCAGGAAATATCCTGTTTTTGTCCAACAAAGATGGCTATAGAAATATTTATAAATATGTTCCTGAGAGCGGAAAGGTTTACCAAATTACAGATCTGATTACAGGAGTTAGCGGGATTACCCCTTTCTCTCCTGCTATCACCATTGCACGAAATCGCAACAGGTTGATTTACACCCACTATTTCAATAATGAATATAATTTGTACCGGACGAAAACGGAAGACATGCCTGCAATTGAGGTGGATCCACAAACCATCGACATGCAGGCTGCACAACTTCCAAGAATTGATTCCTCCCTTGTGAGCCAGGTGGATCAACAGATTGCACAAATGGCCACTGCTTTAGGAACAGGAAGTATTGCACTAGAGGAAGTACCCTACAAACCGGATTTCAAGCTGGACTTCGTAGGAGGTGGAGCCGGTGTCGGAGTAGGAACCAGTAAGACATTTGGAACGACAACTGGAGCTGTAGGCGGTGTCGACATGTTATTCAGCGATATATTGGGGAATAATAAATTATTTACCAGCCTGGCCCTTAACGGGGAAATTGCTGATTTCGGAGGAGTGG
>QQUB01000669.1 GCA_008501835.1 Bacteroidota bacterium | reverse complement strand
AATCAAAAGTAAAATAAACACCACATAAGATCAGTGCAAGGAAGGCACCTGCAATTCCCAAAAGCAACAATGCCTTTCTCCCCCAGGAATCAATTTTCCAGATAGCAAGAAAGGTGAACAGAACATTTACTATACCAATGGAGACCTGCCCGCCTAGTGATTCACTCAAAGTCAGACCGGCCTGCGTCAAAATATCCGGACCATAATAAATGATCGCATTGATCCCGCTGAATTGGGATAAGGCAGCCAATAATGATCCAATGGCTAACAAACCCAGCAAACTCCGGTTTTTGATAATAGAGGAAAACCGCTCTTTATTGTCATCCTTTTTGTCAGCATTTTTTAATTGTTCCAAGGCTTCTTCTTCAGGAAGGTACTTTTTAAGGATGGTTCTTGCTCTTTGTTGTTTGTTTTTGGATAATAACCATCGGGGACTCTCAGGGATGAAAAATAATAAAATCAGAAATATCAATGCTGGTGCGGCTTCCGTTCCAAACATCCACCTCCAGCTGTTCATATTGTCTTGTCCAAGCCAGTTTACAAGACCAGCATTGGATAAATACGCTGTTAGTATTCCAACGGTAATGGCCAGTTGATACAAGGCTACTAATCTGCCCCGAAGCTTTGTCGGCGACAATTCCGCAATATACAAGGGAGATAAAATGGAACCAATTCCTATGCCTAATCCTCCAATGATTCTGAATCCTATCAGCATGGTAACCGTACTGGCCATGGAGCATCCAATGGCTGAAATCAAAAAGAATAGGGCGGAAGAAAAAAGCACTTTTTTCCGCCCCACAGCATCGCTGGAAATTCCGGCAAAAGCCACGCCGATTACACATCCAACCAATGCAGAACTGACAAACCAACCTTCCAGATCAACCCCCATATGGAATTGATCTCTGACCATGCCGATGGTGCCCGAGATTACAGCGGTATCAAATCCGAATAACAATCCTCCAAGGGCTGAAACAGCAGTGATAAAAATGACCGGTCGGTTTTTCATAATCGGTGGTTTATGATTTGACAAAAGCCTTTACAACCTTACAGGTGCCGGGGCCTTCATTTACCAGGGTATATTGCTGGCAGGCAGCCGGAACTACGAAGGTTTCCGCATAGTTGAACCTTTGTTCCAGCCCCGAGTCAGTGATCAGTAGTAAAGAGGTTCCTTCAACCAATGACAAAACATGGCACTGGTTTTTTGTGCTTACTTTTATCCTGGTTTCAAACTCCAGGCGATGTACATCATAGAAATGCTCCTCATGGGTCGGCAAATGGAAAGTTTTCCAATCGTCGCCCGCTTCGATAAGTTTTGGTTTGGAAATGTGTTTTTGAGTGACTACAGGTCCTTTTCTCGAAAAGTCAAGGTTTAGAAACCCTCTTTCAAGGTTCAGCGGGCGGGGTTTTCCATCAAGGTCAAGTCGAAGCCAGTCGTATAATTTAAAGGTGAAAATGTAGGGGGTCGCACTTATCTCCAATACCAGGTTACCTTTTCCTGCGCTGTGGATGGTGCCGGAGGGTATGAGGAAAAGGTCATGTTTTTGTGCCGGAAATTTATTGACGTGTTTTTCAATATCTACTTCGGTTTTATGGGTAAAACTTTCCTCAAGTTCATTTCGAAAATCTTCCTGTTTAATTTCATTTTGGAAACCGAGATAAACCCCTGCCTCATCGGTGGCTTCAAGAATATAATAACATTCGTCCTGGGTGAAATTTTCACCGAATTCAGATTTAATAAATGCTTCCTTCGGGTGAACCTGTACAGATAAATTTCCGCCATCAACCGTATCCAGGAAATCAAACCTGATAGGAAATTCTACCCCAAACCTGTCTGCTGCATGCCCCAAAACATTTTTATATTCCTGAAACATCAACAGGTCAAAGGAACACTCCAGCATTCGCCCTTTATCTTCAAACAACAAACCATTTTCGGGAACGATAAGCTCAAATGACCATGCATAATTGGGAACATCGGCACTGAGTTGGGAGATGTTTTCCCTAATCCACTGCCCGCCCCATGCGCCGGGTTCAAACCATGGCCGGACCCTGAAGAAGTTCCTGCTCATAGAGGATAGGCCTTCCCTTAGTTTATCGCCGTCCATAAAAACAGGGGTTCCTGCACGTTGGTCGTCGATAAAGGTGTCAATCTGTGCTAATACGGTTTGTTTATGCTTATTAAGTAAAATCCAATCAACAAAATAAAACCTCTTGTACATGGCTTTGGCGGCGAAGCTACTTGATTTGCCAAGGTTAGTAATCGCCCCGGCCCTCATTCTGAACTGAAGTTCATTTTTTGGCAGATCGACGTAATATAAACTACCTTCCTGTTGGGCAAGGCTCGCACCAGTACCATAAATGATATTTATATCAGCTTTTGGGTCGATGTGGATATTGTCAATTTTCTTAGTATCAAAAAGTTCCTGAAGAGTCAGGGTGGTGCGGGTACCGAAAATGGGGTCTTCTCCTCCTAAAAAGGGTTCGACAAGGACATCGATCTCCTGTTCAGGTTTAAACGTTTCGCGGAAGTTTATCCAACTGATGTGCAGTTTCTGGGCTTCAAATGTACTGGACAAACCTTTTCGAAGTTCCTCCCAAAGTACGCCCGCATAGCCATCCAAAAGAACGACCTTATGTCTGGAAATCGATTTTGCGAGGTTTGGGTATCCAGCCTTTATCGTTCCTTCCTCTACTTTAAATCCCGGGTATACATCATAAGCTCCTTCAGGAGTGGGGGTAATTTTTTCCGGTAATAACTGCTGAGTGGTTTTTCTGTATTCGGTTGTCATTTTTTTGTTAAACCAATTGATAAATGGAAGAAATTTGACTTTGCTACTGAATCTCTAAAAGTTTATCCCCTTTTTCCTTGATTTGCCCAAAAGCATCGAGTTCGAATCCCCGGGATTGCATCCGGCTTTCAAATTCTGCTGTTTTATCCGCTTCCACGGCCACCAATAATCCTCCGCTTGTCTGCGGATCGCATAAAAGGTGTTTATGGTAATCCGATATTTCTCCGACCTTATGTCCATAGGAAGCCCAGTTTCTTTTGGTACCTCCGGGAATACAACCCTTATCAAGATAATCATCAAGGATTTGTTTGTCGATCAAAGGAACCTTAGAAAATTCAATTATAGCAGAGACATTACTGGCCTCACACATCTCGATCAAATGACCGAGCAAACCAAAACCGGTAACATCGGTCATGGCCTTGACATAGGGTAGTGTACCCAGCTCTTCACCAATATTATTGAGTTTCACCATATTGTTACGGGCAATCATATCGTGCTCAGGAAGCCTCTTCTTTTGCTTTTGAGCAGTAGTCAATATCCCCACACCGATGGGTTTGGTCAGGTAAAGTTTGCAACCTGGTTCGGCACCTCCATTTTTTTTGAGGTTTTCGAGTTCGACCCGGCCAGTTACAGCAAGACCGAAAATGGGTTCAGGGCTGTCGATACTATGGCCACCTGCCAGCGGGATTCCGGCTTCTGCACAGGCATTTCTGGCACCGGTGATGACCTGGTTGGCTACTTCCGGGGGCAATTTGTCGATGGGCCAACCCAATATGGCAATGGCCAGGATGGGTTTTCCGCCCATAGTATAAATATCGCTGATGGCATTTACCGATGCAATTCGACCAAAATCAACCGGGTCATCAACTATGGGCATGAAAAAATCTGTGGTACTGATAACGGCCGTTCCGTCTCCAAGGTCAAGCACTGCTGCATCGTCTCTTTCATCATTTCCCACAATGAGATTGTCGAAAAATATCTTGTTCCCATTGTGGTGGAGGATGGAGTCCAGGACTTTGGGAGCAATTTTACATCCACAACCTGCGCCATGGCTGTATTCGGTAAGTTTTATGTCTTTATTTAAGTTCATGGTTTACAAATTGAATGAGTTGTTCCGCAATGGTTTCCGGTTTTATTTCATTGGTTTCAAAAGGGATGACTTCGCAGGTTTCTGAACGGCGTTCCAATGCCTTGGAATAAGCCTTGTCGTAATATTTTAAAGCAATGGTGGCTGCTGTAGGATAATCATCCTTTTCCAGGGCTTCAAGTGCAGCCTTGAGGTGCTGGCCACCAAGTCTTCTTTGAATCTTTTCAAAAGAATGGGCAAGTTCTTCGGTTGAAAAACAGGCATAGCCTTTGACGAGATGGTCCACCCGGTGATCTAATTTACGTTTCAGAAAAATCACAGGTTTTGTACGCATGGTGGCCCAGAAATTTTGAGGCACGTAGACCCTTCCAATGGACCTGCTTTCATCTTCTACCCAAAATCTACGGGAGGTATCTATTTCGGTAAGTGCATCGTACAGGTTATTTTCAAATTGTTCCACCTGCGGTTGTTTTTCCTGTCCAAGGGCTCCAAAGGCTGACCCTTTGTGATGGGCCACACCTTCAAGATCAAGGAACTGTTCACCTTGTTCTTTTAAGGCGTTAAGGATCTCAGTTTTAGCTGATCCTGTGAATCCTCCAAGGATGATCATATTGGGAAAATCTTCGTCAAAGCGGGCATGAATGTATTGGCGGTAGGCTTTATAGCCTCCATTGAGCACCTTAACCTGAAACCCGGCAGTGTCCAGTAGCCAGCCCATACTGCTACTGCGCTTTCCTCCTCGCCAGCAATGAATGGTAACCCGTTTGTCTGGTGCCAGCTTTTCAGCTGATTTGATGAATTTGGTCATTTTAGGGCCCACAAAATCCAGTCCTTTAAGTAATGCAGCCTGTGGACTTTCTTTTTTATAAATGGTTCCCACTACAGCTCTTTCCTCATTACTGAATAATGGAAGGTTTACGGCTCCCGGCACGTGGCCTTTTTCAAATTCGGCAGGTGTACGGACGTCTACCAGGGTCGTATGGGACCTGTTAAGTAACATTTGCTCAATTCCTGTCTGCTCTACCATATCAAAAAAGGTGCAATAGTTTTTTTGTTTGCCGAAACAGCAAAACTAACTATAATTTTAACAATAACCCCAGACCAATTTTTGAAAATCATTGTCAAATTTCCGACCATAAAAAAAAAGACCTTGTTCAAATCAGATTATAACAATTTTATTTCTTATGTTGAGACCTAATTTATATATTGTGTAAAGACAATTTAACCGA